>JAJIYL010000014.1 GCA_020881195.1 Rickettsia endosymbiont of Pseudomimeciton antennatum
CAAGGGGTGAGCGTGCTAGGTGTACATTTAGTACATGAGTACGCGAATGCCCCGAAGTTTTGCGGAGCCAATTCTTCAAAGCAGAAGAGTATACCAGTTTTTGGATTAGAATTTTTAAATTCTAATCCAAAACTGAGGTTTAGAAGTTATTTTTGTAAAATTGAAAAATTTAGATTAGTGCCTAGTATATAATATGGTATACTCAAATGACTTGAAGAATGGAGACAATGAACAATGGGTGAGCGAACACAGCGAAGCAATCTAATGGATGCGGATTGCCACGCCACCTACGGTGGCTCGCAATGACACTAGGATATTTTCCTTATGACTTTTAAATGCTATGCGTAAGGTGGGTATATCCATACATGAATATAATTTTGACGTAATATAAAACTATAATATAAATATCAATGATAAAACTTACTATAGATGGTATCGAAGTTGAAGTAGAGGAGGGTACAACCGTATTTCGTGCCTGCAGCAAGCTTGGTATAGAAATCCCCCATTTCTGCTTTCATGAACGTTTGAAAATTGCTGGTAATTGTCGTATGTGCTTGGTGGAGATGGAAAAATCCCCAAAACCTATTGCTTCTTGTGCTATGCCTGTTGCTCCAGCTATGGTGATCCACACTAATACTATAGGTGTTAAAAAGGCTCGTGAAGGGGTAATGGAATTTTTATTGATCAATCACCCTCTAGATTGTCCTATTTGTGACCAGGGAGGGGAGTGTGATTTACAGGACCAAGCCTTTAAATATGGTGGAGCACGTTCTAGATTTCTGGAGAATAAAAGGACGGTCAAAGATAAATATATGGGTCCTTTGATTAAAACCCAAATGACTAGATGTATACAATGTACTAGATGTATAAGGTTTGCTACTGATATCGCTGGAATTGAGGAAATAGGAGCTCTGTACAGAGGAGAGCATATGGAAGTTACCTCGTATCTTGAGCGTAGTCTTGAATCAGAGTTATCAGGCAATATTATAGATGTTTGTCCTGTTGGGGCGTTAAATTCAAAGCCTTATTCTTTTAAAGCTCGTAGTTGGGAACTAAAGAAAACTGAATCAATAGATGTATTGGATGCCCAAGGTTGTAATATAAGAGTTGATAGTAGGGGAGCTGAAGTAATGAGGATATTACCGAGAGTTAATGATGATATTAATGATGAGTGGATATCAGATAAAGCACGATTTGCTTATGATGGTTTGAAATATCAAAGGTTAGATTCTCCGTATATAAGACAAAATGGTAAATTAGTTGAAGCTTCTTGGAGTGATGCTATTGCATTAGTAGCACAAAAATTAAAGTCTCTTGCCGGTGAGCAAATGGCGGCAATAGCTGGAACACTCGCATGCACCGAATCAATGTTTTTATTAAAAACATTGTTACAGAAGCTAGGATGTAATAATTTTGACAGCAACCAGTTTAATTATAAGATAGACAGCTCTAGTAGGGGAAACTATCTATTTAATACAACTATTTCTGGGCTTAAGAAAGCTGATCTGATTTTGCTAATTGGGGCAAATATTAGACAAATAGCACCTGTTCTTAATGCTCGTATTGGCGTGTTGCAAAGAGAGGGTAAGCTAAAAGTAGCTCGAATTGGTAATGTTAGTGACCAAACTTATTCTATCAATGAATTAGGGGCTAGCTCCAAGATAATTAAGGCAATAATATCAGGGGAGCATCAATTTTCTAAGGAGTTGGCAGCTGCAAAAAATCCGGTTATAATTATTGGTGATGGAGCATATTCCCGGGATGATGGTTATGCTATTTTGGCACTCATTCATCAGATGGTGGACAAATATAAAATAGTTAGAGATGATTGGAATGGTTTTAATATATTGCATAATCATGCGTCAATGGTTGGTAGTTTAGATATAGGTTTTAGCCCTAAAAATTCTAGTGCTAAAGGTGGTGGTAATGGGGTTTATGAAATTTTACAAAAGGCAGAAATAGGTGATATCAAATTTGTCTATTTACTAGGTAGTGATGAAATTGATATGAGTAAAATAAAATCATCTTTTGTCGTATATCAAGGGCATCATGGTGATAATGGAGCAAATGCAGCAGATGTAATTTTTCCTGCTAGTAGCTATACAGAGAAAGATGCTATTTACGTAAATTTTGAAGGAAGACCACAATATGCTAGGGCAGCAACTAGTCCAGTAGGGCAAGCAAAAGAAGATTGGGTTATTATAAATAGCCTAGCTGGTGGTTTAGGGCTAAATCTTGGTATGAATAATTTAGTTGAAATAAGAAATAAGTTGGCAGTTGAATTTCCAGTATTTGCCAATATTTCTGAGATAATGAGTGGTGACTTTATAAAATTTACCTCTACAGATAAATTACTTAACTATGATATAGTAACTAAGCCGATAAATTATTACATGACAGATTCAATTAGTAGGGCATCTGTTACTATGGCAAAGTGCTTGGAATCAAAGCAAGAAAGGGAAAAAGTTGCATGATATCGTTATTTCAACAATATCTATTACCATTAATTATTGTGGCATTGAAAGTCCTATCTATCACTATTCCTCTTCTGCTGTGTGTAGCATACCTCACCTATGCCGAACGAAGAGTAATAGGACTAATGCAACTGAGAAAAGGTCCAAACGTAGTTGGATATTTTGGTTTGTTGCAACCAATTGCTGATGCAGTAAAACTATTATTTAAAGAAACAATTATACCAAACCAAGCTGATAAAATATTATTTACTTTAGCACCTATGATTACCTTTGTGCTTAGTTTAATTGGTTGGGCAGTGATACCTTTTGATAAAACACTCGTATTAGCTGACATTAATGTTGGTGTTTTATATATTATGGCAATCTCATCGTTGGGGGTTTATGGTATAATCATAGCTGGTTGGGCGAGTAATTCGAAATATGCTTTCCTTGGAGCTATTCGCTCGTCAGCTCAGATGATTTCATACGAAGTATCTATAGGGTTGGTGATTGTTACTGTACTTTTAACAACGGGGACACTTAATCTTTCAGAAATCATAGAAAGACAACAATTATTACCGTGGTGGGTTGACTTGATGTTATCACCTATGGCAGTAATATTCTTTATATCGTTACTTGTAGAAACTAACAGATTACCTTTCGATTTATCAGAAGCTGAGTCTGAGCTAGTTGCTGGTTATAATGTTGAATATTCTTCTATGGGTTTTGCCTTATTTTTTCTTGGTGAGTATGCTAATATGATTTTAGCAAGTAGCATGACCACAACATTTTTCTTAGGTGGTTATTTGCCACCTTTTGGCATCAAGTTCCTAAATTTTGTGCCAGGTTTTATTTGGTTTATAGTAAAAATTGGGTTTTTATTATTTTGTTTCTTATGGATAAGAGCAACATTACCTAGATATCGTTATGACCAGTTAATGCGTTTAGGTTGGAAAGTATTTTTACCTTTTACTTTGTTTTGGGTGGTGTTAATATCAAGCGTTTTAATGTTTACCGGTAATTTACCAAATTAGTTAGATTTATGTCAAATATCAGTCCTAGAGTCGATATAGCCTTCAAAAAAATCTTCGGTGTTGAAGAGAATAAGGATTTGCTTATTTCTTTGATCAATTCGATTGTATCAGATGAAGACCAAATATCAGAGGTAATTCTCCTTAATCCATATAATCCGAAAAATTTTCGGGAGGATAAGTTATCAATATTAGATGTTAAGGCTAAATCTTTTGATGGTAAAAGATTTAATATCGAAATCCAAATTACTGACGAAGCTGATTATGATAAGAGAGCTTTGTATTACTGGGCAAAATTATATACTGAGCAATTAAAAATCTCTGAAGGATATGCTAAGTTATCGAAAGCCATTGGTATTCATATATTAAATTTTACTTCTATTCCCAATGAAAAAAAATATCACAACGTATTTCATATAGTTGAAAAAGATAGTGGTTTGTTATATTTTAAAGATTTAGAATTGCATACTATTGAGCTAAATAAGTTTACTAAAAATTATAATGAAGAATTATCAGATATAATAGCTAAGGTTAAAAATTCTTTAGATATGTGGAGTGCCTTTTTAACTAGACACGATTTGTTCAACAAAGATAATTTACCAAAAGAGTTGAATGATGCTAGCCTAAAAAAAGCCCTAACAGTTCTAGATATAATGAATTTTACTAAGGAAGAACGTGAAGCATATGAAGACCATCTGAAGTGGCTGCTTATTGAAGCTAACACTATCAAGAAATTCGAGGATAAAGGTAGAGAAGAAGGTAAAGCTGAATTAATAAAAATGATGATTAAAAATGGTAGCTCTATTGAAGAAATAGCGAGAATGACTAAATTATCTATTGCTAAAATTAATGAATTATTGAAAATTTAAAATGATCCTGGATATTTTTCGTAGTTAAATTAACAAACTAACAAGAAAATAAATTGTAAAACATGCTTAGTGCTACAAATTTTTGGTATATAATGAGATGAGAATAATTAATTACCTGAAGTCTTTTTTCTTATTTGAAATAGTATCAGGACTTGGTCTAACTTTGAAATATTTCTTTAAGCCTAAAGTAACTATAAATTATCCCTATGAGAAGGGAAGGATAAGCCCAAGATTTAAAGGCGAGCATGCATTAAGGCGTTATGCCAATGGTGAGGAACGTTGTATTGCTTGTAAGCTTTGTGAGGCAATTTGTCCAGCTCAGGCTATTATTATTGAGGCAGAAGAAAGAGTAGATGGTAGTAGGCGTACCACTAGGTATGATATTGATATGACTAAGTGCATTTATTGTGGTTTATGCCAAGAAGCATGTCCAGTTGATGCGATAGTGGAAGGTCCTAATTTTGAATTTGCTACTATTAGTCATGAAGAATTGATTTATGACAAAGAAAAATTATTAAAGAATGGTGATATGTGGGAGCAAGAATTAGCAATTAAGCTACATAATGATTATAAATATAGATAATTGTAGATAATTATGGAGATATTTTTTTATTTATTTGCCGGGCTAATGGTCATAAGTAGTTGTTTGGTGGTCACTAGTAAAAACCCTGTTTATTCTGTGTTATGGTTGATCTTTACTTTTTGTAACGGTTCAGGGTTAATGATTTTGCTAGGAGCAGAATTTTTAGCAATGATGTTGGTTGTGATATATGTTGGAGCAGTAGCAGTATTGTTTTTGTTTGTTATAATGATGTTGAATATTCGTTTTACGGATATTATTGTACAATTCAAAAAAAACTTATTTACTAGTATTGCTGTAGCACTCATTATGTTTGCTGATCTTGTCCTGATAATTTATTTAGGTACTAAAGAGATAGCTTTAGATAATAGCCAATTTGCAATAGGATCAGATATTAGCCTTCCTGCAAAATACTCTAATAGACCTCTTGCAAAACTCGCTTATGCTGAGGAATTTGAAGGAGACGCTTCACCTCGAACCGCAGCGTACTCTAGCGTACGTGAGGATTCGAGTACCGCATCATTGTCCAAATTACCAGCAGAAGTAGAGTTTTGCAAGAGGTCTAATGCTCATGCTATTGGACAAGTATTATATACTGACTATATTTTACCTTTCCAAATTTCTGGCATTATTCTATTTATGGCAATGATATCTTGTATTGCCCTAACTATTAGGCACCGCAGTGATGTTAAGAGGCAGGATATTGCTAAACAACATGGTAAAAACAAAGATAATTGTATATTAATGGTTAAACCACGTTTAAATGCAGGAATAGGAGAAATACAATATGATTAGTCCAATTACTTTGGAGCATTATTTAATTTTGTCAGCACTGATTTTTAGTATAGGAATGGTGGGTTTGTTTATGCATCGTAAGAATGTCATAACAATCCTGATGTCGATTGAATTGATGTTACTTGCTGTAAACATAAATTTTGTGGCATTCTCTACTTATGGACATGAGATATCTGGTCAAATTTTTAGTATAATAATCTTAACAATAGCAGCTGCCGAGACCGCAATAGGTCTTGCAATATTATTAGTTTATTTTAGAAATAAAGGTTCGATAGAACTGGGTGACATGAATCAGATGAAGGGTTGATTTTGGGAATTGGTATGATAGCTTTGACTGCAACAATTATGGTAATATTACCATTGATCTCTGGTATGATCAATGGTCTGTTTTGTCAGCGTTTTAGCAAGAAACAAGCAGCTTTTATTGCCACTATTGCAATAGGTTTAGCGGCAATATTAGCTAGCTTTATATTTTATAATGTGGCAGTAAATAAAGTCATTATCCATCTAGTTTTAGCGAAATGGCTAGTAGTTGGTGAGATGAAGATAAATTGGGCAATTTATGTCGATCAGCTGACCGCTATTATGTTTATAGTGGTTACTTGGATTTCAGCTGTTGTACATATTTATTCTCTTGGTTATATGGCAGATGATGATGGATTACCTAAATTTTTATCGTTTTTATCGTTGTTCACCTTCTTTATGCTAGCCTTAGTGTCAGCCGATAATTTTGTCCAACTATTCTTTGGTTGGGAAGGTGTTGGTTTATGTTCGTATTTATTAATTGGTTTTTGGTATCAAAAAGAAACGGCAAATAAAGCAGCAATTAAAGCCTTTATCGTCAATAGGGTAGGGGACTTTGCTTTTATAGTAGGGATCATTACCATTATTGTTTATTTTGGGGTAGTGGATTTTGCTAGTGTATTTGATAAAGCACAATTATTGACTAATATGCAATTAAGTATATGGGGTTTTAAAGCATCAATAATTGATATAGTATGTTTGCTATTATTCCTGGGGTGCATGGGCAAATCGGCACAAATCGGTTTGCATATATGGCTACCAGATGCCATGGAAGGTCCAACTCCAGTCTCGGCACTTATTCACGCTGCAACTATGGTAACAGCTGGGGTATTTTTAGTGGCTAGGTGTTCTTATTTATTTGAATATAGTGTAGGGATATTGAGCTTTATTGCCATTATTGGTGGTATTACCTGTATATTTGCTGCAACTATTGCTATAGTTCAGAATGATATAAAAAAAATTATTGCCTATTCCACTTGTAGCCAGCTTGGTTATATGTTTCTTGCTTGCGGTGTGTCAGCTTATAATGCTGGTATTTTTCATTTAGTTACTCATGCATTTTTTAAAGCTTTATTATTTTTATCAGCTGGTAGTGTGATTCACGCTTGTCATCAGCAAGATATTTTTAAGATGGGTGGTTTGAAAGATAAAATGCCAGTTACTTACTGTAATTTCTTAATTGGCTCACTGGCACTGATCGGTATTTATCCTTTAGCAGGATTTTATTCAAAAGATGCTATTTTAGAGCTAGCATATAGTAGTGGTGGTGCAATAGGTACTATAGTGTTTATTCTTGGGATTCTTGCGGCAATTTTGACTGCCATTTATTCTATGAAAATTATCTTATTAGTCTTTCATGGAAAAACTAGATTAACTATTGATCAATTTAATCACGTTCACGAATCACCCAATATCATGAATTTGCCACTTAATCTCTTAGCGGTAGGTAGTCTTGTTGCGGGGATGATAGGTCATTATATTCTTGCTATTGACAAACCAAATGGTTATTTCCTTGATAGTATATTTAATATTCATATTTACCAAAGACTAGCAAATCATCCACCTCTTTACATAAAATTATTGCCAATGGTTGTGGGATTGCTAGGTATTGTGTTGGGCATTTATTTTTATAGAAATATTGTTCATAAAGTAAAAATAACATTTATGGAAAAATTGTTGATAAATAAGTATTATTTTGATGAAGTGTATGACTTGCTGGTAGTAAGATTAGTTGCTAGCTTAAGTAAGCTATTGAATTTGATAGACCAAAGAGTTATCGATAGATTTGGTCCAAGTAGTTTTGCCAAAACAGTAAATTATTTTGGTTTGTTGGTGAGCAGAACGCAGACAGGTTATATATTTAATTACACTTTGTATATAGTTTTGTTTGTAGTTGTCTATATTACTTTTTTTATAGTTTTACAGCAAATTCATTAAAATATAGTTAGTGTTGAATAGTAATTATGTTACAATAATGTATACTATAAAAACAGTCGTATTGTTATAATATAAAGTACAAGAAGTCTATTAGCGAGGAGCCGCTTTGCGGCGACGAAGCAATCCACATTCATTAGATTGCTTTGTCGCTACTAAAGTAGCTCCTAGCAATCTGATATATCCTCAATTAGCACACTGTAACAGATACTTTATTCCGTTCAAGATGACTTACCACAATTAGTTCTTCTACTTTCACATGGAAGACAAATTTTATCTTGGAACAATTGTGTCATTTTCCATACCAAACTCAAGATAATATTAGCTTATAGCTTACCATATTAATAATAGGATTCTAAAATTTCTTTTATCTTATCATCAGGGATATCAAAAATATCAATCATACCGTGTTCTTTAGGATTAAAGCCTTCAGGAAATTTTGTAGCAGGGAATCCTTTAGAAAACATATATCGAGAACAAGAGGGGTTTACTCTATTAATCAATTCCATTTGTAAACCACTCATTGCTGTCAAAGGCTTAGAGTTATAATATGCCCCCTGTAAATTAGTCTGATGAGTATTAAAAATTAACATTTTAGATAAATCAACTCCTATCAAATTTGTATTACTAAAAATTGTAGTATTATAAGAAGCATTAATAAATTCTACTCCACACAAATTACTTCCTGAAAAATCAGCAGATTCTAAATAAGTTCCATTGGTAAATTTAGAAAGGGCAAAATCACATCCTAGCAACTTTGCTCCCCAAAAATCCACGTCAGAAAATTCACTTTTTTGGAAATTATTTAATGAGAGATTAGCTCTAAAAAATTTTATGTTATGAAAATAAGACTTACTAAAATCAGTATCATATTTATTATTTCCTGTACCAAATAACATAATACCACTTAGATCTAGATCTTTTAAATTTTGCTTTTTATTGGCAATCAAAAATCTTAACTCATTGAAAATTTCAATATTCACTTGATTATGTTTTGGATTAAGTGATTTCCATATACTTAATGGTTGAAAAAGTATAGGCTCAACAGGAACAGTTTTTTGTTGTAAATAAGGGATTATTTCGAAAGGTAATTTAGGATTTTTTCCTTCAGATAAAGTAACTAATCTACTTACTTTATTATCTAAAGCAAGAACAGCAGATTGATATCTACCAAAAGCAACAATATATAAAACTACTATTATTATATTTTTATAAAATACTACTTTTCTAAAAAATACTACTATTGGCAAAGAAAAAAACTTATAAAATTTATTCAAAATAATGGAGCAAACTTGAATAATTCCGAAAACTAATCTTAAGAGAAGTTTATAAATTATCCTAATGGCTATAATCCCATATTGGATAATTTTAAACAATATGCTCAAAGCAATTTTTACTTTTTGAGAACAAAATTTATATATTTGTTTCATAGCAATTATCTTGGTTAAATTATAAAAATTTTGCAAATCCTAGACAAATATAAAAAAGATAACTTTAATTATACAGAATAATGATAGCACAAATATCAGCCCCACTAAGTATAATATTATAAACCATATCCATTGTTTGGATTTCTGAGAAATAGACCTCTTGCAAAACTCTACTTCTGCTGGTAATTTGTACGTCGATACGGTACTCGAATCCTCACGTACATTAGAGTACGCTGCGGTTCTGCGTTCCGTGTCTCCTTCAAATTCCTCAGCATAAGCGACTTTTGCAAGAGGTCTAATAAAAATTTTTCTCAATTTACTAATACATTGGGTGATGAGTTGATTTTCCACGGAATATATAATAACAAAAGATTGTATAACCTAATATTACTGGTAACAGCAATCCAGCTCCTACCAACATTAGAGATTGTGATTCGGCTATCGCTGCAGATTGCCATAAAGATATTTGATATGGTACTGCAAAAGGCCAAATACTTAAAATTAGTCCTAAATAGCCTAAAGCAAAAAGTAAGACCGAGTAACAAAAAGGTTGGAATTCTTTGTTGTTATAAAGAGTGGTGAATAACATAAATAATGTGAAAATAGTTAAAATAGGAATGAATGAGAGATATGCAAAATTAGGCATAGTAAACCAAAATAGACGAATTCGCTCATTTAAAAATGGTACCCATAAACTTACTAATCCCATAAATAACACAACATAAATTAATACATATGCTGCGGATTTTCGAGCCCATATTTGTGTATCTTGGTCAGTCTTCATGATCAGCCAAGTGCCACCAAGCAGAGCATAACCAAATACCAAAGCAATACCTGTCATCAGAGAAAAAGGGGTTAACCAATCAAAAGCATTACCAGCAAATACCCTGCCATCAATTTTCACGCCCTGGATAAAAGCTCCTAGCATAATTCCCTGAAATAAGGTAGCGATGACAGAACCAAAATGGAAAGAATAATCCCATATGTAACGATTCTTTGGAGTGGTTTTAAACCTAAATTCAAAGGCTACTCCTCGGAAGATTAAGCCCAAAAGCATTACGATAATTGGTATATAGAAGGCTGACATCAAAATTGAGTAAGCTAGTGGGAATGCAGCAAATAACCCCCCACCACCTAAAACTAGCCAGGTTTCATTACCATCCCAAAATGGTGCTACAGAGTTCATCATTTTATTGCGGCAATCTTGAGTAGGAGCAAATGGAAATAATATACCAACTCCTAGATCAAAACCATCTAATAATACATAAAGAAAGATTACTGTGGCAATTAGTCCACCCCAAACTAACGGTAAATCTATATAAGGAGCAAAATTAAGCATGGTTGATGTCTTCCTCTATTGGATTTCTTAAATTGTGGAAACCGTATGTATCTTCGTTTGTTATTATAGTAGGTCCTTTTTTTATTAAGTTTATAATATAATAAATAGCTCCGCCAAATATAAAAGCATAAACTATCACAAAAGCAATTAATGAGGCAAAGATATATTGCCCTAATACTGGTGAAGAGGCTTCAGATGTTCTGATTATATTATATACTATATAGGGTTGCCTACCAATTTCTGTAACAAACCATCCGGATAATACGGCTATAAAGCCAGTTGGGGTCATCAACATACACCAATATTGAAACCATTTTGTATCAAATAATCTTTTACGTAAATACAAGACTACAGCAATAGCCCCAGTAATTATCATTAATATACCGATTCCTACCATCACTCGGAAAGCCAGAAATACTATTAATACAGGGGGGCGATTTTCTTTTGACCATTCTTTTAAACCTTTTACTTCTCCATCTAAGCTATGTGTCAATATTAAACTAGCAATTTTTGGTATTTCTATAGTATATTTTGTTACTTCTTCTTGGGCTGAAGGCCAACCAAAGAGTTTAAGGGCAGCTCCTTTCTCCGTATCCCAGATGCCTTCCATAGCAGCAATTTTTGCAGGTTGATATTTTAGAGTATTTAACCCATGTTGATCACCAATAAAAAGCTGTATTGGAGCAACAAACACTGCCATCAACATTGCCATACCAAACATGATTTTAGCATGGGCAACAAATCTTTTATGTACAAGATACCAGGCAGCGACACCACCAATGACAAAGGCTGTAGTTAAGTATGATGCGACAATCATATGGCAAAAACGATATGGAAATGAAGGATTAAAAATAATTTCCAGCCAACTTATCGGATATAAAATATTATCTGATCGTACTTCATAACCAGCAGGAGTTTGCATCCAGCTATTAGTTGCTAGAATCCAAAAAGCAGAAATAATCGTTCCAATTGCCACGATTAAAGTAGCGGCAAAATGCATCTTTTTACTAACTCTATTCCAGCCAAATAGCATGACTCCGAGAAAAGATGATTCCAAGAAAAATGCAGCAAGTACTTCAAAAGCTAGAAGTGGTCCAAGGACATTCCCGACCTTATCAGAAAAACCTGACCAATTAGTACCCAATTGATAAGATAGAACAACACCGGATACTACCCCCATACCAAAGGTAATAGCAAAAATCTTAATCCAAAATTTATATATTTCTTGGTAAATATTATTACCAGTTTTGAGCCATAGCCCTTCTACTACAGCAAGCCAGCTAGCAAGACCAATTGTAAAGGACGGGAAAATTATATGAAAGCTTATAGTAAAAGCAAATTGTATACGAGATAGTAGATTAGGATCGAATTCCATATGATTTCTTTTTTTATAGCCGATTTTATGGTTATAATTTTATTGCTATTTTTGTTCTTGAAGTAAGGTTATGATCCTAATCGATCAAACATATCCTGAGCATCTTCAACTATTCTTGCAATTATCCCGATATCCTATTTTTTGATTTCTGGCATTGGAGGTATTGGTTTAAAGTCTTTACGAGTTTGGAACATTAAATGATCAATAGAATGTCCAAATTTATCAGTGCTTAGTAGATTAGACCTCTTGCAAAACTCTACTTCTGCTGGTAATTTGTACGTCGATGCGGTACTCGAATCCTCACGTACACTTAAGTACGCTGCGGTTCTGCGTTCCGCGTCTCCTTCAAATTCCTCAGCATAAGCGAGTTTTGCAAGAGGTCTATTTTTATTTATCCATTTTGCCGTTATCAACTCACCCAGCTCAGAATGAATAACTGGAATATCCGGTATGGCACTAGCACCTACCCCTGCAATTCTAATATGATAACCCTGTTTATCTAATCCATATTCTTGTAATACTTTATCAACTTCTCTTTGAGTAACAATTGTCTGGCGTTCAATATGAGGATTGTTACTGACAAATAAAATAACAAAATCTTTTTGTCTGCCAAATTTTTTACTTAAAATTCTTTTAGCAAAATTAACTGCTGCATCATGAGCAGTAGTGGCTGTATCAGGTCTTTCGTTATTATTGCCTACTTTAGTATTGATTATTTCAATACGCTTAACTTGATCCTTATTAAGGAACTTGTTTACTAGGTCACTACTCATCAGGGTTTCTGTAATTTCTCTCTCATTGCTGCTTGCATAATTAGGATAGAGTCTTATAGGGAAAAGACCTGATGGACATTCTTCTTGTGTTTTATATTGAATAAATGGCTGAGCTTTATTTAGCTTAATACCGTAATCTTTAGCAAGAGACTCGATATATCTTTCACCTTCCTCAATCTCAATACAATCTGAATCATTTCCAGCTAATTGTACAGTATCCAATTTATTAATATCTGCCTTTCCTTGCCATGCTTCTAGCAATTCAGTGTATGTTTTGGGGTTAATGCCATCAATATTAGCCCATAATGGTCTTGCTCCGGTTAATACTAGTACTGATCCGTTAACTTTAATTTGTTCTGTTAATTTATTATAATAGATTATACGTGTCAATAAGCTAATTCTAGCTGCCCCGGCAATCCAAGCTTCGTCGTATTCTTGATAGTTAGGTTTTATTTCATTAATAAGTCCCAATTGTTTGGCAGTTTCAATATATTGAGATGCATATTTAGTCATCCAATCTTCACTGGTCAGTTCATTAGATTCCTGACCAACCTTACGATTAAATGCATTCTGTGCAATATATAGTAACCAATCTTCAACATTTTGTACATTTATCTCATTAGTAGATTTAAATAAATTTTTACACAATGATTTAGCATTGAATTTACTAAGAGCGTTTTGATCAGCACCAGCTTTAGTCAAACTGCCCTGAATCAAACGAAATATTTGGTCTGCATTAGTCTTGTCGAAACATACTAGATCGTGCCATAATTTTTCTGGTTCAAAATATCCAGCTAGATAAAAAATCTTTAACAAAGCTTCTTGCTGGGTTGATGAAGTAAAACCTAACTTTCCAGCAGCTATCTCGAATTTAGAAGGTTTTGACGAACGTTTATAACCTTCGTATGTTACTCCAGTAACTATCCCTGTTGCGATAATAGGTAGTATCATTTTTTTAATACTTTAAACATACTGTAAATCATTTGGTTTAATTATTATATGTGAACGTTTTCTATTTCTAATCATTTCTTTGGATTGCTTCGACTACTACGTAGTCTCGCAATGACAGGAGTGCTGCGTGGTCTCGCTAATAGACGTCTTGTACTTTAACTTTTTTCCATGAACGCTCACTTATTTAGTACTCTAATCGATCAAACATATCCTGAGCATCTTCAACTATTCCTCTAATTATCCCGATATCCTCTTTTTTGATTTCTGGCATTGGAGGTATTGGTTTAAGCTCTTTACGAGTTTGGAACATTAATTGATCAATAGAATGCCCAGATTCATTAGGGTTTAGTAGATTTTGATTTTTCCATTCTTCTGCTACCAAACATGCCAGCTCAGAATGAATAGTTGGAATATCCTGTTTGAAACTAAAACCTACTCCTTCGATTTTAATATGATAACCTTTTTTATCTAATCCATATTCTTGTAATACTTTATCAACTTCTCTTTGAGTAGCAATTGCTTGGCGTTTAATATAAGGATTATTGCTAACAAATAAAATGACATAATCTTTTTGTTCACCAAACTCATTATTCAAAATCTTGTTAGTAAGAATCACTGCAGCATCATAAGCAGTAGTAGCCGTATTAGGTCTTGCGTTATTATTGCCTAGTTCGGTATTTATTACTTCAGCTGTGATTCTCTGCTCCTTATTAAGGAAGTTATTTAATAAATCCTCACTCATCAGGCTTTCTGTGAGTTTTTTTTCGTCTGTAGTTGCATAATTAGGATAGACTCTTCCAGGAAAGAGACCTGCGGGACATTCTTCTTTTGTTGTATATTGAATGAAGGGTTGTGTTATATCTAAAGCAATATTATTGCTTTTAGCAAGTGACCCCATATATTCCTTTCCTTCCTCTGTACGAGCTGAATCTTCTCCAACTAATAAAGAAGCATCTAATTTATCGATATCCCCCTTATCTTGCCATATTTTTAGCAATTTGGCGTATATGTCAGGATTAATGCCATCAATATTAGCCCATAATGGTCTTGCTCCGGCTAATACTAATACTGGTCCATTAACTTTAATTTGTTCTGTTATTTTATTATGATAAATTATCCGTGCCAATAAGCCAATTCTAGAGGCTCCAGCAATCCAGCTTTCAGCATATTCTTGATGCTGAGGAGGTATTTCATCAACAAGTCTCAATTGTCTGGCAGCTTCAATATATTGAGATGCATATTTAGTCATCCAATCTTCACTGATTAGTTCATTACGTTCCTGACCAACCTTACGATTAAATGCATTCTGAGCAACATATAGTAACCAATCTTCAACATCTTGTATATTTAGTTCATTAGTAGCTTTAAATAAATTTTTACGTAATAATTTAGCATCGAATTGATCAGGAACATCTTGACCAGCCCCAGATTTAATTAAGCTTTTAGAAATTGAAGCAAATATTTTTTCTGAGTTACCAGTTTTATCAAAACATGCTAGATCATGCCATAATTTTTCTGGTTTAAAATATCCGGCTAGATAAAAAATCTTTAATAAACCTTCTTGCTCAGATGGTGAAGTAAAACCTAATTTTTTAGCAGCTATCTCGAATTTCGAAGGTTCTGAAGAACGTTTATAACCTTCATATGTTACCCCAGTAATTATCCCTGTTACGATAATAGGTAGTATCATTATTTTAAATAGTTTTAACATATTGTAAATCCTTTGGTTTAATTACAATCCCAGATTTTTTGGATTTTGGTACTTAATCCAAATATCAATTAATAATTTAGTAATAATAATCGCAGAAAACATCGATGATATTATACCAATAGTTAGTGTTACCGCGAAGCCTTTTATAGCACCAACACCAAATATAAAAAGTAAAAATGCCACTATCAAAGTTGTAACATTTGAATCAAGGATTGTCGCAAAAGCTGATTCAAACCCCGTCCTTATAGCATACAGGTTAGATGCACCTTTTTTAAGTTCCTCCCTTATTCTTTCATAGATTAGTACATTGGCATCAACTGCCATACCAATCGTTAATATTATACCAGCAATTCCCGGTAGAGTTAATGTAGCTTGAAAAAGCGATAATAAAGCTAGAATATAGAGTAGAGCTAGGCTTAATGCTATATTGGCAAAAATTCCAAGAATTCCGTAAGACCAAATCATAAATATCACCACACTGACAAAACCAATCAAGCCTGCTTTTTTACCCGCCTCTATTGAATCCGCTCCAAGATTTGGTCCTATGGTTCGTTCCTCTATTATTTTTAAAGGTGCTGGTAATGATCCAGCTCTAAGTAATAAGGCTAATTCATTGGCTGATTCGACAGTAAAATTACCTGAAATTACACCACTTCCTCCAAGAATTGGTTCATTAATTACTGGAGCACTTAATAATTTATTATCCAACACGATAGCAAGCCTTTTGCCAGAATTATTTTTGGTTATTTCTGCAAATAATTTGCTACCAAAATTATTAAAGGAAAAAGCAACAGCTGGTTGAGTATTTTGATTAAAAGAAGCTTGAGCAGTTATTAGCTGCTCACCACTAACAATAACTTTTTTCTTAACAACTACATAATATTCCTCTTTATCTTGATTTTCTCCTTTAACTAAGATTGAGCCAGAGGGCAAATGCCCATTTACTGCTTCTTGTATGTTAGCAGTTTCATCAACTAAATGGAAGGTTAGTTTTGCAGTTTTGCCAAGAATATTTTTCAGTTGTTGTGGGTTTTCTTCACCTGGTACCTGGAGCAATATATGTTTATCACCTTGCCTTTGTATGTTAGGTTCTTTGGTACCTGTGCTATCCACTCTCATTCTAATTATTTCAATTGATTGAGCAATTACTTTATGCCTTAATTCGGCAAGTTTAGAATCATTATAACTAAGCTTAATATTAGAATTATCGTTTTCTATAGTAATTTCTCGGTCAATTTTACCTAAAATCTTTTTTACTGTTTTGTAATCTTCTGGATTTCTCAATTCAAACTGCACCGTATGATTTTTAGCAATAAGATTTTTATAGCCTACCTTATCTTCCCGTAAATATTTCCGTAAATGGTCAGTCAAACCTTCCATTACATCATTTAAATAGGTATCAAAATCTACATCTAGCAATAGATGAGCACCACCTCTTAAATCAAGACCAAGATTTACCTTATAGTTTGGTAATATTTTAGAATCTACAGTTGTAAAATTAGGTAAAGCACAAATAAATGCCCCTATTGTACATAAAATAGACAAGAATATTTTCCATTTAGCAATATTATGCACAGCTTATTTTCCTTTGTCTTTTTTACTTTTATTAACAGCTATAGCTTCTTTTTTATGACGACTTGTAATATCGAGTATTGCAGATTTCAAAATTTTGATTCGTATATTTTCAGATACTTCAATATCTACTGTGTTTTCAGCATCGTTAATCTTACTCACTATTCCAAAGATTCCGCTATTAGTTACTACTTCTTCTCCCTTTTTTACGCTACTCACTACACTTTCTTTCTCGCGACGACGTTTTTCTTGTGGTCTAATTAGAAAAAAATAAAATACAATGAAAATCAATACCATCGGCACCAAGCTTGTTAATACTGACTGCATAGATGACTCAGCTGCTACTGGAACTACTTCTTCAGTTTCTTTGATTGATATTGTATCGTCATCTGCATAGGCATTTTCTGTAAACATAATATATCTCCTAATGTTTGTTTACTACAGTAAAAGTAGTTGTGTTAATGGAAAAGACGTTACTCAAGACAAGTTAGCAAAGATTCGTATCTAGCTATATCCAATTTAATAATGTCATTTTTTGTATCGTCATTTTCTTGGTTTATTTCTTTTTTTAAAAATTCTATTTTTTCAACTATTTTATTTGGTTGCAAATTGCTAGTATCAACAGCAAATTCAGTTATTATATTTACCTTGCTATCTGTAACTTCAGCTAACCCTGAACAGATAAAATATTTGAATACAGAATTATCTACTGTTATTTTTGTCAATCCATCTTTCAAACTGGCAATCAATAATTCATGACCAGGTAAAACACCAAATTCTCCTAACTCTCCTGGCATTATTACTTCTTGAGCTTGCTTATCAAACAGCACATTTATTGGTGTTACAATTTTAACCCTAATTGTTTTATTCATTATGCTACTTTGTCTTTAAGTCTTTCAGCTTTCTCTACTGCTTCGTCAATACTGCCTATCATATAAAAAGCAGCCTCTGGTAAATGATCATATTTACCAGAAACCAAATCATGAAACCCTTCAATAGTATCAGCTAAACTAACAAGTTTTCCAGGCATACCTGTAAATACTTCAGCAACATGGAAAGGTTGAGATAAAAAGCGTTGAATTTTCCTTGCCCTGGTAACAGTTAATTTATCTGCTTCTGATAACTCATCCATTCCTAGAATGGCAATGATATCTTGTAGCGACTTATAGGTTTGTAAAACTTTTTGCACCTCACGAGCAACTGAGTAATGTTTTTCTCCAACAATTGTTGGACTTAGTAATTGTGAACCACTATCAAGCGGATCTACTGCCGGGTAAATACCAAGCTCGGCAATCTGTCGACTAAGTACAGTCGTTGCATCCAAATGGGTAAAAGAGGCAGCAGGAGCAGGGTCAGTCAGGTCATCTGCTGGCACATAAATCGCCTGTACCGAAGTAATTGATCCAAACTTTGTTGAAGTAATACGTTCTTGTAACTCGCCCATATCAGTTGCTAATGTTGGTTGATAGCCAACTGCCGAAGGTATTCTGCCTAAAAGGGCTGATACCTCAGAACCAGCTTGAGTGAAGCGGAAAATATTATCGACAAAAAACAAGACATCCTGTCCTCCATCTAAATCTCTGAAACTTTCAGCTATAGTGAGTCCAGTTAAAGCAACTCTAGCTCTTGCCCCAGGCGGTTCGTTCATTTGTCCATAAACCAGGGCTACTTTAGATTTCTCTGGATTTTTTAGATCAATTACGTTGGAGCCAATCATTTCATGATACAAATCATTGCCTTCTCTAGTCCTTTCTCCAACTCCGGCAAAAACCGTATATCCTCCATGAGCCTTGGCAATATTATTAATAAGTTCCATGATTAATACTGTTTTTCCTACCCCGGCACCACCAAATAATCCAATTTTTCCTCCTTTTGCATAAGGAGCTAAGAGATCAATGACTTTAATTCCTGTAACCAGAATGTTTTTTTCAGTTGATTGGTCAACAAAATCTGGGGCTGGTCGGTAAATTGAAGCACATTTAGTGGCATTAATTTCACCTCTTCCATCAATTGGCATACCAATTACATTCATTATACGTCCGAGAGTCCCAGTGCCAACAGGTACCTTAATAGTGTCCCCGGTATCGACCACCTCTTGACCTCTTACTAACCCTTCTGTTGGATTCATAGCTATGCATCTCGCAATATCGTCCCCTATATGTTGTGATACTTCTAATATCACCTTTTCTCCATTATTATAGCACTCAAGTGCATTGAGAATCTGCGGCAATTTACCACCACTATTAAACTGTACATCAACCACAGCTGAAATAATCTGCACAATCTTACCGATAGTCTTACCAATAGTTTTCGTCATATAGCTTCTGCCCCTGCAATAATTTCAATCAAATCCCTAGTAATTAGATCTTGCCTAGACCTATTAAGTGTTAGTGTTAACTTATTGATAAGCTCGTTAGCATTTTTTGTGGCATTATCCATTGCTGTCATTCTAGCTCCTTCTTCACTAACCCTACTTTGTAGTAGAGCATAATTAATTTGTGCCGTTACATAAAGATTAATCATATTCAAAATAAGCCCTTCACCTTCATATTCATAACTTGAATATTGCTTATCTGAAGATATTTGTTTTTCAATTGGTAATATTTGCTGTTTAGTTGCAATCTGTGTCATAGCATTTTTACATTTATTAAAATATATTTGACAATTGCTAATTTTAGAACTACCTACCATCTCCATTAGTTTATCTTTAACCTGAAATGCCAAATTATTATGATATTTGGGAAAATCAAAATAATTGTCAATATAATGGGAATATTGCCATTTTAATAGATCATAACCCTTTTTACCAATAATCATCAGTCTTATTTGTTTACCAGCATTTTCCAAATTTGCAATGTCAAATTTCACTTGCTTGGATACTGAAAAGTTAAAAGATCCACACAAACCGCGTTCCGAGGTAACTACTATCAACAAATGTGACTCATTCAAATCACTTGAGCATGATACTTCTGAGAAGAATTTTTTCTCTTCTTCAGCCATATCCTGTAAATTATTTCTAGATGCCACATTAGCCATTATCTCCCGTAAAGTTTCAATATAATCTTCTGAATCCTTAACTTGGTTTTTGGCTTTGGTAAACTTGGTAGCCGAGACTATTTGCATAGCCTTAGTAATTTTTTGCGTTGATTTAACGCTTTTTATACGAGATCTTAATTGTTTTAAACCTGACATAGCTACCTAACTTTACTGTCAGCAAGAAACTTTTGGACAAATTCTTCTAGGAAAGATTTTAACTTTTCTTCCGTTTCTTCAATGATTTTTCCCTGGTTTTTTATAGATAGTAAAATATCATTTTCTCTAAGTTTCATTTCTTGCAGCAATTTATGCTCAAATTCTTTTACTAATTCAACAGGAATAGTATCAAGGTAATTTTTTACCCCAGCATAAAGACTAACCACTTGCTCTTCAATAGGGAAGGGGGCATATTGATCCTGCTTCAATATCTCGCTTAGTTTTGTACCATGTGAGATAAGTTGTTTAGTTGAACTGTCTAAGTCTGAACTAAACTGAGCAAAAGCAGCTAATTCTCTAAATTGTGCTAACTCAAGCTTGGCACTTCCTGCTACTTGCTTCATAGATTTTACTTGTGCGGCTGATCCTACCCTGCTTACTGAGATACCAATATTTACCGCTGGTCTAATACCTTTATAAAATAGCTCATTTTCTAAAAAAATCTGTCCATCGGTAATTGATATAACATTGGTTGGAATATATGCGGAAACATCACCTGCCTGGGTTTCAATAATTGGCAAAGCCGTAAGAGACCCACCACCATATTTATCAGACATTTTTGCTGCTCGTTCCAGTAACCTAGAATGTAGATAAAATATATCTCCTGGATAAGCTTCACGTCCCGGCGGTCTTCTAAGTAATAGTGAGATTTGTCTATAGGCAACAGCATGTTTACTCAAATCATCGTAAATAACTAGTGCATGCATACCATTATCACGGAAATACTCGCCAATACTACAACCAGTGTAAGGTGCCACATATTGTAACGCAACGGGATCAGAGGCGGTGGCGGCTACAACTACTGTATATTCCATTGCTCCCGAATCTTCTAATTTTTTTACTACCTGGGCGATAGTTGATTTTTTTTGACCAATAGCTACGTAAATGCAATAAATCTTATTTTTCTCATCGTTGTCAAGATGAGCTTGTCTTTGATTAATAATCGTATCGATAGCAATAGCCGTTTTTCCTACTTGCCTGTCACCAATAATTAACTCCCTCTGACCCCGACCAATAGGAATTAGAGAATCGATCACTTTAATGCCTGTTTGCACTGGTTCTGTAACGCTTTTTCTAGCAATGATCCCCGGAGCATTTTCCTCGATATTTCTATAGCTATCGGTTATAATCTCGCCTTTACCATCAATAGGATTTGCCATACCATCAACGACTCTACCAAGCAATGATTTACCCACTGGCACTTGTATAGTCTTGCCAGTTCTTTTTACCGAGTCACCTTGTTTTACTTCTCGGTCACTGCCAATCAATATGATACTTACAGAGTCTGTTTCAAGGTTAAGAGCCAGTCCTTTCACTCCTGAAGCAAATTCAACTACCTCGCCAGCCTCAACATTATCGATACCATATACTCTAGCTATACCATCCCCAACTGTTATAACTTGCCCTACTTCTCGCAAATCACTAAATTGTTCAATATTAGCAATTTCTTTTTTTAGTACTTCAGCAAGTTCAACAGCCTTTAATTTTTGGGTAGAACCCATAATTATTTACCTCATAAAATTTATTTAATAACTTAAATACTCTAACCTAAATCTTTGCAGTTTTTAAGGTTTTCGTTATTTTTTCTAACATTCCAGCAATAGAGTAATCCCTAACCATGCTATCATATTGTATAATAATACCACCAATAACTGACTGATTCTGACTAAAATTTATCGCAACTTTCTGCTGAAAATCATCTTCTAAATATTTAGTTAGCCATTGTTTTTCTTTACTGTGCAAAATTTTAGCAGAAGTTATTGTTACCATCTTAATATTTTTGCTTCTATTAAGTAGTTGTTGGTATAATACCACTATGCTTGATAAAATAGGCATACGTGAATGCTTTAGCAATATTAACAAAAACCGCTTAACTATAGATTCAACATTAAAGTTTTTGGTAATTAATTCAATTATTTTACATTTATCAATATCCTTTACTATAGGAGAAAATATAACAGCCTTGATTTGTGGATTATCGTTGATAAATTGATCAATAATCGTAATCTGCTTAAATATTTTATCTTCCAAAGCATTAGCTAGTGCATTATCAAATAAAGCTGAAGTATAATTTAGTACTAGTTTGTTGTTGATCATTATGTTATTATATCTAAAATCTAACTAAACCAAGCAATAATAAGCCACGTAAAGCCAGGAAAATAAGCCATGTAAGATTGCCCATAACACAGAATGGTTGATATTAAACGAAATAGCCATAGCCAGTGCCGAACCAAATGATACACCATGCCGCATAACAATACTTATTGGTTGCTTCCATGGAGAATTTTCATTATTTTCTACATTCATCTTACTCATTGTCTTTACCTCATATATTAAATAATATTATACCGTCATTGCGAGGAGGCGTAAGCCGACTAAGCAATCTATTTCCAGTCACTTTTATGGATTGCTTCAACCACTATGTAGTCTTGCAATGACGAAGTAATGTTAGCTATAGTTTATAACACAATCTATCCTTACCACTAAGTATATTTTTAAAAATTTTACTTAAATATGAATGGACCTACCGTAAGCCTGCAATACTGACTCACCCATCATTTCAGATAAAGTGGGGTGAGGGAAAATAGTATTGATTAAATCAAGTTCTGTACCTTCCATAGTTTTAGCAATTACATAACCTTGAATTAGTTCAGTAACCTCTTCGCCTATCAAATGAGCTCCCAATAATTCTCCAGTCTTTACATCAAAAATCGTTTTAATCATTCCTTCAGTACAGCCATCAACTAAAGCTTTACCATTAGCGATAGATGGGAATTTGCCAATTTTCACTTGGTAACCAGCTTTTTTTGCTTGTTCTTCAGTAAGTCCTACACTAGCAATTTGCGGTGAAGAATAAGTACAGCCTGGAATATTACGTTTTTCTATGGGATGAGCTTTGAGTCCGGCAATAGTTTCCGCGGCAATAATCCCTTCGTGACTTGCCTTGTGGGCAAGCCATGGGGCTGATGTGACATCGCCTATTGCATAAATTCCTTGTTCATCAGTTTGCATAAACTGATTGGTAACAATATGACCTTTCTCTATTTTGATATTAGTTTTTTCTAGATTAAGGTTTTCCGTATTACCAACTATACCAACTGCCATCAGTAAAGTTTCAGCTTGTATCTTGTGATTCTTGCCTTCTATCTCAACTTCAATCACAATATGATCTTGTGTTTGGCTATGATTTAACAACCTGCTATTAGTATGAATTTTTATGCCCTTTCTTTCAAAAGTTTTTCGTGCCATTAAAGAAATTTCTTCATCTTCAGCCTGTAAAATCCTATTTTGTACTTCAATTATGGTGACATTTGTGCCTAAGGAGTTATAAAATGAAGCAAATTCTATACCAATCGCTCCTGATCCAACTATAATCATAGATTTTGGTAATTTATCCATAATCATAGCTTCCTTAGAAGTAATAATTTGCTTACCATCTGGTTTAAATCCATCTAAGATTCTAGACCTTGCTCCCGTGGCAATTATTATATTTTGTGCTTTAATCGAAATTTTTTGACCGTTACTATCAATATTTACCACTTTGCCAGTTTCAAGTACAGCAGTACCATCAATGACCGTAACCTTATTTTTCTTTAGTAAAGACTTAATGCCAGATGTTAATTGCGTTGATATATCTCTAGAACGTTGTACTATTTTTTTTAAGTCAAAGCTTGGTTCATTGACTATAATACCATAATCCTGAGCATGCTTAATTTTCTGAAATAATTCAGCGGATTTAAGCAGTGCTTTTGTCGGTATGCATCCCCAATTTAAACAAACCCCCCCTAAATGCTCTTTCTCAATCAACACAACTTTTTTATTTAATTGTGCAGCCCTAATTGCCGCGACGTAACCACCAGGTCCACCCCCAATAATTGCTATATCATAATTTTCCATTAATATATCCAGCTATTCATTGCTTTGTTAATATATGCGAACTCAGGATATAGCTAACCCGATTATTATTACTTCGTCTATTAGCGAAGAAGACCGTAGGTCGACGAATCAATAGACCTCTTGCAAAACTCTACTTCTGCTGGTAATTTGGACGTCGATGCGGTACTCGAATCCTCACGTACACTTAAGTACGCTGCGGTTCGAGGTGAAGCGTCTCCTTCAAATTCCTCAGCATAAGCGAGTTTTGCAAGAGGTCTAATCTATTTTCAATCATTTTCTTGGATTGCATCAATGCTACTAAAGTAGCTCTGAGCCATGACGGTTTTAGCTTCCAACGTCATTGCGAAACCACGTAGTAGTTGAAGCAATCCAAAAAAAATGATTAGAATTAGCTACATATTCAGCTTACTATAACTATACTAATAAAAATGGCTACTGAAATTTTAAACAAGTTTGATTTTTATACTTTTATGTAGCTAATCGAGTCAGCCTAATTTAGTTAGGAGGAGTTTTATACATTTTTTGTATAGTGAATTTAATATAATTTTCATCTGCTTGCTCAAGTCCTAACTGTACTGAATATTCATACATTTTTTTGATAAGAGAAAAAATATTACTATATTTTATAGTAATAGGACGTTCTATTAATTCAAGTTCTTTTATAATTTTATTACATGTGTCATGAAGTAATAGTATATTAAGTACAGAATCATCGCTATCGTGATCCAATAGTAGCTCCTGAATTTCTACATCAAAGGCTTTTGCTATAGATTGTAGCACTTCAATGGTAGGATTTTTTGAACTTCCTCTTAATATATTGGTTACAGATCTTGTATCACCCAATTTTTTTTCTAGATTCGCAACTTTCCAATCTTTTTCTTTGAGTAATCTACTAATATTTTGTTTTATTATTAAATATGACATTATAAAAATACAGTTCTTTATAAATATGAGTTGACAGACTCGGTAATTGTGTTTTAATATACAAACAATAAGATAATCATTTGAGATGGATTTGTATGGATTATACATTACCGTAATAACACAATTAACAAGGAAGCCGATAAGTATTATTTTCTTGGAAAAGTTGAATAAATACTATATCGGCTATATAAATCAATTAAGCAACCTAAAATTAGCTTTAGGGATGCTCTATTAAGTGAGTTATAACTATGCTTATAGCACAAAACCGTTGTGCCTGCAACAGTGCAAGGCAGGTAATTATTAATATTTCTCAATTAACTAGTAATATAGTACCAAGTAACGGGCATCATCAATTATTACATCCGTGTGGAAAGCTTGATACTACAGCTGGTTCCATTCTATCGGTGCTAATTTTTCTTTATCGACATAATGGTAACAGTAAGTTTCAGTTAATTTTTAGTTATTTCAAAGATAAAGTCAATTTTGGGATTTTGCAATTGAAAGATGCCGTTATTCGTCTAGAGCAAACGAAGCTAGTCTTGAGTAGTTTTAGAACTGTTATGGCATATGGTAGAAAGTCTGCTAATGAACTGCTTCTAATCTTGCTTATTGGTAATGTCTTAAAGTTAACCAATGATCATCAAACAAAAGAGTTTCCCATGAATGATGGAAATGGGTTTATCAGGTCCTAAGAAATTCTGCAGATAATATAGATAAGAAAAAAGAAGAAAAGAGATAATAAATCTAATTTTTTTATAAAGGGAATTAGAAAAGTTTGATGATCAATTGTTATTAGCATCACCAGCATATTAGCAAGTCAGTCTTACACTCAACCTACAGTATCAGTTTCAATTGATGGTCACTCAGCTGTTATTTTAGGGTTAGATGTAAGTGTAAACTGCTTTAGTAACTGAGTTATTAGCAATTAATTCGGGAGAATAAAAAAAGCAGTAATTAAGCATCCGAACTTGGTAACTCCTAGGAGGTGGTCTGCAATAACTAAAGTAATTCTATATTTGCTTCTTTTTAGCTGCGAATAAACATGATTTTTTTGAAATAGGTACACTATCCCCTCAAAAATCATATTTATTCTCGTCGAAAAATAGCTCAAAATATAATTAATTAGTTATCTTAGACAGTCTCCTAGATAAGTCAATCTAATTGGTAATTTTGGTGTTGAAACTCGTCTTTGCTCTTCACGTACGTCTATGGTACGCACAGGTACAGGCTTCGTTTCTCCTGAAAATTCTAAGGGCTTCTTTGACACTTATGAAGGAAGTATATTACACAGCTTAAATGCTTTAACCAGTCCATTCTAGATGAAATGGTTGATGGATAAGGTTTTACATTCATTAAATCAAGCTGATACTGAGCTTTTGTAAACAAGATTAGAGAAAATCACCACGATTGCTCCAACAAACTTTATTAAAGCTTATATTCAGCAAAATTATCAACATTTAATCAGACAATGTTGTACTGATGAAAATTATCAATTATAGGAGATAAGATTATGACAGCAACTAAACTTTGCCACAATAATAACGATAATGATAGTGGTGATGCCCCATATACATGTACTAAATTGTTACAGGAGATAAAAGGAAAATTGTTGGCATTATCAGGAAGAATAGTAGTTTTTACTCATGAAACATTTCATACCAATAAGAGGGTGGAGAGTAGTTTAAGGGCATTAACCAAACAACTCTACGATATGCAGCAGAATGTCGATTTCATTCGTTCTTATATTGAAGTAGGTAGAGAGAGGGATGATGAGGATGACTCTTAATTACTAAACAGTTTATATTTTGTTGAAACCCCAATTTCGGATTAACTTAGTTAATCCAAAATTGGGGTTATGAGTATTAACTTGAGATACTGTGTTATTATTAAACCTCTAAGTATTTTATTACTTACTTGAAAGGGTGGATTTTTACTCATAAAATCGGTAGAAAAGCTGCTTCCTCTCCAACTGTTGGTTCTCACAGCAACCATAATCAACAGCAAGAACAGTTACTAGAAGCCTGTCGGAAATAACTAAAGTAATTCTATATTTGGCTCTTTTTGACTGCGAATAAACATGATTTTTTTGAAATAGGTACACTATTCCTGCAAAAATCATATTTATTCTCGCCGAAAAATAGCTCAAAATATAATTAATTAGTTATCTCCGACAGCCTCCTAGAGGAAGCAATTTCTTAGCAAATATGTTTGACCTTGTGGTAAATTAGTGCTAACGTGATTAGTATTACACTGCTATTAACGAGGAGTGCAGAAACCGGTGCCGCTGTAAGCGGTGCCTTGCGTGGTTTCGCAGTGACGAAAACGTATATGTTATAGGGAATAGGACGATGGCAAAAAAGTCTGGAAAAGATGATACAATTACCAAGAACTCACCAGCTGTGCTAAAGGGTGAGCTTGAAGATATTAATTTAAAAGATGAGACTGAACAAGCAGCTAAGGTAGAAGGAAAACCCTGGACACCTTTCGCAACTTTTCTTGATTCCTTAAAGGACTCAGTAGATATAGCTTTTAGTGCTGTAAAGAACCATCCGCTGAAATGTGCAGCAGGAGCGTTAATAGCAGTATCTACAGGTGGTATAGCAGTTGCAGGTGGTGTGCTTGGAGCTTTAGCAGTTGGCAAAGTTGTTAAAGATCAGGTAACTCATTACGCAGATGCGAATCCTAAAGGGAAGGTGGCTAAAGCACTTGATACCATAAAACCCATTATTGGCACAGTTGCCAAGCCTTTTGCAAAAGTTTGGCAGGTAGCTAAAAGTGTTGCTAAAGGTGTAGGAGAGCTGGCAAATACTATTAGAAAGAACCCATGGAAGACTGCTGCTCTAGCAGTAGGAGGAGCAATAGCTGTTATTGCCACAGGGGGTGCTGCCTTACCTTTTGTAGTTGCAGGTGCTGCTATTGGGGGAGGAGTAATGGTAACACGTAATGCAGTCAAGCATTATAAAGCTGCTACTAATCCTGAGCAGCCTTCAGCTGAGGGTAAAGGAGCAACACAAACGCCAAATGTTAAGCAGTCACAACAAAGGGTAAGGGCAACAACTAGTCCTCCTCTGACGCCGTCATCGACTCCCATGGTAAACAAGGGTAAGTCTACAGAGAGGGGTGGTAAGTTTTAGCCTTGGCGTCATTGCGAGCCACCGCTAGGTGGCGTGGCAATCCATGAAGCTTGTGTATTGCTTCGTCGACCTACTGCCTCCTCGCAATAACGGAGTAATGCTAGTTACACCCTTAACAAAATATTTGTGGGTAATAGTAAGACTCTAGTGTACGTGAGGAACGGAGACGAGTTTTAACAACAAAATTACCAATTAGATTAGGTTATGCAAGAGGTCTATTAGTGCTTGTGTAACTCCCTGCAAAGACGCTTATTAGAATTTCTGAGCAGAAATTAGTTGTGTTTACTATAAGATTTACTATAATGAACTATTTAAAAGGCTTTATCTTAAAGGGTTAATATTACCGACTTTATGTTGGTAA
This sequence comes from Rickettsia endosymbiont of Pseudomimeciton antennatum, assembly GCA_020881195.1. GTDB lineage: Bacteria > Pseudomonadota > Alphaproteobacteria > Rickettsiales > Rickettsiaceae > Tisiphia. Next base: position 28,686 of record JAJIYL010000014.1, read on the forward strand.
GACTTAAGGAGGATTATGTATAGAATTAGCTTTGTTATTATAATCTTATCTTTCATACTTACAGGTTGTTGTCTTCCAGCTATTTTTACTGTAGCAAGTACTTCTACTATTGCAGCGGCAAAAGATCAATCAATTTCCGAAACAATTGATGACGTAAAAATATCAACGAAGATCAAAGCTTCTTTTATAAAAAATAATTTCAGGGAATTATATACTAAGATTAAGGTTGAGGTAGAACAGGGGAGGGTGCTACTGACTGGAATCATAGACAAAAAAGAAGATGCATTAAAAGCTGTAGAACTTGTCTGGGATGAAAAAGGAGTTCGTGAAGTTATTAATGAACTGGTAATAGATAAAAAAAGTGATCATTTTGACTTAGTGCAATATACTAAAGATGCTATGATTACTAGTCAGATTAAAGCTAGGACTTTTGTTAACCGAGATATAAAGTGGGTAAATTATACTATTGTTACAGTTAATAATATAGTATATATATTTGGTCTATCAAGGTCTGAGGAAGAGTTAGAAATGGTCACTTCTATTGCTTCTCAAATCAATGGTGTAGAAAGAGTTGTTTGTCACGTTAAAATGAAGGAAGTTGAAAAGATTGATAATAAACATGATGTAAATGAAAGTGAAATTTAGCCCTATTCTTTTGTTGCTAGTTTATTGTATGGGACTTAGCTCTTGTTCTACTTCACCAAAGACTAGCCTATATAGCAAATTATCGAAGGAAGATCCTAAAAATATTCATTATAAGGGACATTATAAGATAGGCAAAAAATATACTATCAAAGGTAAGACTTATAAGCCTAAGGAAAATGTTAATTGCAATGAAGTAGGTATAGCGTCTTGGTATGGTTCCAAGCATAATTTCCATGGGAAAAAAACAGCAAATGGTGATACCTATAATAAACATATGCTAAGTGCAGCTCATCGTAGTTTGCCGTTGCCTAGTTTGGTCAAAGTTACTAACTTAAGTAATAATAAATCCCTGATTCTTATGGTTAATGATCGTGGTCCTTTTAAAAAGAACCGTATTATAGATGTTTCAGAAAAATCTGCTGAAATTTTAGGATTTAAAAAACATGGTATAGCAAAGGTTAGAGTGCAATATATGGGTAAGGAAACTAAAGAATTTTTGCGTAATATCTCTTTAAGACCTAAGGAAAATTGTATTGCACAAAAAAAAGTAGCTAATCCTAAATGTAGCATTAATTGTCATATCAAATTAGTAAATCTAAAATATAAATTGGCAGTTAACCCTTGATAATTTTAGGGTGGTAGTGGATTGCTTCGTCGCCAGTAAACTGGCTCACTCGCAATGACATTTGGGTAAAGCACTTCCGTCATTGCGAGCGAACGTATGTGAGCGTGGCAATCCAGAAAAAATAAGCAATATCACAAAAATAATGAGAACAGCTATTAGTGGATCAAAAAAATCTGTTATATTTATATATATAGTTGATAGTATAGAGGAGTTATAGATGATTGTTTCCGGGAAATATAAACTAAATAGTACACAATATCTTGAGTCTTATAAGAAAATATTGTTACTTAGAAGATTTGAAGAAAAATGTGGACAGTTCTATGGTATGGGTCTAATAGGTGGATTTTGTCACTTATATATTGGACAAGAAGCGATAATTACTGGTGTAGATTTAGTAAAACAGATTGGCGATAGTACTATTACCAGTTATAGGGATCATGCCCATATTATTTCAGCAGGGACTGAAGCAAAATATGTATTAGCAGAACTAATGGGTAGAGAAACCGGTTGTTCGAAAGGCAAGGGTGGGTCAATGCATATGTTTGACGTAGAAAACAAATTTTATGGTGGACATGGCATTGTAGGAGCTCAGGTGCCGATAGGTACTGGACTTGCTTTTGCTGAAAAATATCGAAATACTAATAATGTGTGTTTTACTTTTTTAGGAGATGGGGCAGTTAATCAGGGGCAAGTATATGAAGCTTTTAATATAGCAGCATTATGGCATTTACCTGTAATTTATATTATTGAAAATAATCAATATTCTATGGGTACTTCAGTAGCCCGTTCTACCTTTATGACTGACCTTTACAAGAAAGGGGAGTCATGTGGTATTACCGGATTTAGAGTAAATGGTATGTCGTTAGAGTCAGTTTATGATTATGCTCGGCAGGCTGCAGAGTTTACAAGAAATGGTGGTGGACCAATATTATTAGAAATGGATTGTTATCGTTATAGAGGACATTCAATGTCTGATCCAGCCAAATATCGTAGTAAGGAAGAAGTGGAAATCTATAAAGAACAAGAACCATTATCACAAGTAAAAGATATAATTTTAGCTAACAAATATGCTAGCGAGCAGCAGTTGAAAGAAATTGACAAAGAGGTCAAAGATATTATTGCAGAAGCGGTTGCGTTCTCAGAAAGTTCAGCACTACCAGACGAAAAAGAACTATATACTAATATTTACGCTGAATGAGTAGAAATATGTTACAAATGACTGTACGAGAAGCTTTGCGTGAGGCAATGCAAGAAGAAATGTTGAGAGATGATAGTATCTTTATTATGGGAGAGGAAGTTGCCGAGTACCAAGGAGCATATAAGGTAACCCAAGGATTGTTAGATCAGTTCGGTGCAAAAAGAGTAATTGATACACCAATAATAGAGCATGGTTTTACTGGAATAGCTATTGGAGCAGCATTTTCAGGGCTACGTCCAATTGTTGAATTTATGACATTTAATTTTGCCATGCAAGCAATGGATCAAATAGTTAACTCTGCTGCTAAGACTCATTATATGTCTGGTGGAACCATTAAATGTCCAATAGTATTTCGTGGACCAAATGGGGCAGCAAGTCGAGTTGCTGCTCAACATAGTCAAAATTATACGGCTTGTTATAGTCATATTCCGGGGTTAAAGGTAGTTGCTCCCTATAGTGCAGAAGATCACAAAGGGCTGTTAATTACTGCTATTCGTGATGATAGCCCAGTGATTTTTCTAGAAAATGAAATTCTCTATGGTCATAGTTTTGAAGTTCCAGAAATAATTGAGCCTATTCCTTTTGGGCAAGCTAGAAAACTTATGGAAGGTGATGATGTCACTATAGTAACATTTTCTTTGCAAGTTAAGTTGGCTTTAGATGCGGCAAATAGTTTGCAGGATAATGGTATTAACTGTGAGGTAATTGACCTAAGAACGATCAAGCCCTTGGATATAGAAACTATATTACAGTCAGTCAAAAAGACTAATAGATTGGTTGTTATAGAAGAAGGCTGGTTTTTTGCAGGGGTTGGAGCAACTATAGCTAGCATGGTAATGAGCCAGGTATTTGATTATTTAGATGCTCCTATAGAGATTATCTCGGGCAAGGATGTTCCTCTACCATATGCTGTTAATTTAGAGAAATTAGCCTTACCAACTATTGAAGATGTTATTAATGCTGTAAAAAAAGTATGTTATGTTCAATAGACCTCTGGCAAAACTCTACTTTTGCTGGTGATTTGTACATGTATCGGTACTCTGCTCCTCACGTACACTTAAGTTACACTACTGGACAAAAACGCTAGGTTGATTGAAAATCATATAATTTAAGCAACTTTACAACAACTGAATCAAGTTAACTGGTTGTTCTAACTCTTCAAATGATTATATATATCTAACCCGATTAATATTACAGCAAATTCACAAACGTTATTGCGAGGAGCTACTTTAGTAGCATTGATGCAATCCAGAAAAGTGATTAGGAGTGGATTGCTTTGTCGGCTACGCCTTCTCGCAATGACGTCTTGTACTTTTACTTTTTTTCCGTGAACACTCACATTCAATCTACAACTGTAGTACTAGACAATTAAAATTTTATTCATAGAACCTAAAAATATTTGATAAAAATCAATAATTTTTTTCCTAAACTACTTAGTGCTAAAGATTTATAGTATATATTACCTATAGTTATTGCAATTATGAGGTAATATGTGTACTAAAAGCTTATATCAAAATCAAGCGATTCAAAATTTAATCATAAAATCTGTTACAGATAATAGCGTAGTTATTTCAGGTTATGCTAGTGTGTATAATATTTCTGATCAGCATAATGACCTGATTGCTAAAGGGGCATTTGCCTCAGCAGATCATTCGTGCATCAAATTTCTTTGGCAGCATGATTGGCAACAGCCAATAGGGGTGATTAAGTCTTTGACAGAGGATGATTACGGTTTAAAAGTCGAAGCTATAATTAATAATAAAATCGAGAAAGGTAAAGAAGCTATAGAACTTGTTCGTCAAGGGGCGGTAGATAGTCTTTCCGTTGGTTTTAATATAAAACTAGCAAAATATAACAATTTAAATCAAAGAATTATCACTGAGGCTGAATTAATTGAGGTTAGTATCGTAACTTTCCCAGCCAATTATCATGCCAAGATTTCACATATCACCAAACAAATTTATAATAGACCTCTTTTGAAACTCGCTTATGCGCAAGGATTTGAAAGAGACGCTTCACCTCGAACCGCAGCGTACTCTAATGTACGTGAGGATTCGAGTACCGCATCATTGTCCAAATTACCAGCAGAAGTAGAGTTTCAAAAGAAGTCTAATAGCTCTTCTTTAAATCAAAAAAACATGGAGAATAATATGAACACAGAATTAATGACAAAACAAAATAATAATGAAATAAAAATCAATGAATTACAAGAAAAAATGTATAATCTAGAAAATTTCCTATCTCGTCCAGAAATAGGGGGGATGCAAGATATTGAGCATAAAACTGCTTTTAATAATTATATTCGCAAAGGTAACCAAAGTGAATTAATCGAAAAATCCTTAAATAGTAGAGCTGAGGAAGGAGGGGTGTTATTAGTACCGGCTCTGTATAATAGTATTATCACTGAGATTAATGCTAGATCACCTATGCGGCAATTAGCATCAATCGAAACAATTTCTAGTAATGCCCTTGATATAGTAATTGAAGAGGGTAATTTTGCTAGTGGTTGGGTTGGTGATTTACAGGCAAGAGAAGAAACAGCTGCTTCTAAGCTAAAGCAACAGAGAATTTTTGTACATGAGCTTTATGCTCAGCCAAAGGCTAGCCAAACTTTGATAGATGACTCGGCTATTCGAATAGAGAATTGGTTGATAGAGCGATTAAGAGATAGTTTTGTCAAGGCAGAAAATGATGCGTTTATTAATGGTGACGGCAAGAAGAGACCAAAGGGTATTTTATCAAAAGATCATGATAAAATAGAGCAATTTAATATGGGGGATCGAGTTACTGCAGAAAAATTATTAGATTTCATTAATTTACTCGATGAAGAATATTTAGCAAATGCTAGTTTTTTGATGAACCGTACTACTTTATCAGAAATTCAGAAACTTCAAGATAATAATGGTCGATTTATTTGGCAACAATCGCTCTCTGATTCTTTAAAGCAAACAATATTTGGTATATCTGTGCTTTGCTGTTCTGAGATGCCACCTATAAAGGAAGGTAATATGGCAATTGCTATAGGTGATTTTAAATCAGCCTATAAAATCATAGATCGTGGAGGTATTAATATAATGAGAGATCCTTATACCGACAAGCCATTTGTTAAATTCTATGCAGTTAAAAGGGTAGGGGGCGATGTCGTGAATCAGAGTGCTATTAAACTGGCTATGTTTAGTTAACCTATGTGAAGTAGTTATATGCATAAAAAAAATACCTTTAAGATTATTGAGTTAATTCCTCAGACTATTTGGACTCTAGTAGAAGTAAAAAACTATATGAGGATAGAAGGAAATTATGATGATGATTTAATTAGCAGTTTGATAGATGCCGCAATTATGTCTGCTGAGAATTTTACTAAACTTATGATAATAACAAGGAGGATAGAGTTTGTTTGTAATATTACAAATCAACAAAATTTTCAGTTAAAATATCAACCGATAAAGGAGTTAGTGAAGATTACTCTAACAAATAGTAGTGAATTTATTGAGTTGGGATCTGATCAATATCACCTAGATCATGAGCGAGCATTATTATGTTTAAATAAAAAATTAGAAAATTGTCAATTAATAGTTGAATATATTGTAGGTTATGATAAAATTAATATTCCAGCTTCAATAAAGCATGGTATATTAATGCATATAGCAGAAATGTATGACAGAGAAAGGCAAAATGCTACTTCTCTGTCAACAGAGATTAAGAATCTGTATCTACCATACAGACAATTAAGAATATAATAGACTTACCTAGCATAAGTCAAAAAAGCTCTCGGGATTTTTAGGAGAAACGAAGCCTGCTACCTTCGCGTACATAGACGATTGTTCGGAGCGGAGGCGAGTTTCGACGACAAAATCACCAACTAGATTGACTTATGCTAGGTAAGTATAATGCTTTTGGAAAGGTAAGAATGAAAAAATCAGTAGCACGTACTCTACAACATCAGGTGAAAATTCTAGAGAATTTTTCTACAAGTGAAATAGAACAAGAAAAATGGCAAGAAAGATTTTCTACTTATGCTGAAATAAAACCTATTTCTGATAATCGATTTACTTCGATAGAACATTTAAATTTTGGTCATATTATGACCGAAGGGTTTTATGTGTTTAAAATGAGATTTATCGCAGGCATTAGCACCAAAATGCGTATATCATTTAGAGATAGGCAATTTGAAATTAAGCGGATTATTAACGTTGAAGAAAAAAGTAAATTCTTGAATATCATAGGGCTAGAAATATATGTCTGTTAACTTTATTCATGATTTTCACATGACCATATATAAATTATTATCCAATGATCAAGATATTAGACTTAGTGTTGACCGGATTTACATATCGGTAGTTCAGGATGCAAAATATCCGTTCTTACTAGTAAATATTCTGAGAGTTGAAAATATTTCAAGATTAGCTCAGGATATTTACCAAGTGGAATTTGAGATAAGTGCTTTTGCTAGGGATAAGAACCAGGGACTTTTAACTCTACTGGCTGAAAAAATTACTAATAAATTAACAGCTGATGCGTGTATTCTTCAAGATTACATTGTCGCTGGTATGAAAGCCTGTAATATAAATTTTCAGCGTAGTTCTGACCTTATCACTACTAAGCTTACCATAGAGTACAAAGCCTTATTAAAGGAGAATAAATCGCCCTGAAATAGTATAGTAGACCTCTTGCATAACCTAAAGATAATTGAGGAATTTTTAGGAAAAACGAAGTCGAGTACCGCAGCGTACTTAAATGTACGTGAGGAACGGAGACGAGTTTTGACAACAAAATTACCAATTAGATTAGGTTATGCAAGAGGTCTAGTGAATTAACCTGAATTAGTGTCTAATAAGCACCCATCGTGCTGTCTATTAGCGAGGAGACATAGTCGACGAAGCAATCCATTTTTAATCGTTTTTTTGGATTGCATCAATGCCACTAAAGTGGCTCCTCGCAATGACACTAAGGATAAATACTAATCGGATTTATAACGTTGCCAATTCAAGTTAATTCATTATATGTTTAAAGATATTGATTAACAGTTTAATAGGAGTAATTATGACAGTTTTAATTTCAGAACAGGACTGGGAAGATATTCAAGAAACATTATTTGTAGCAGCAAATAAAGAATTAAGTCAATCCATAATCAAAGGTCTTGCTACTGATTTTAAAGATTGTCAGACAAAATTGGTGAATTAGTTTAGATGTATTTCGTCACTAAATATTAGAAGAAATATAGGAGAAATTATGAATTTTCATGATATACGTATGCCGGAATTTATTGAAACTTTTGCTGTTGGTAAACCGGAATTTGCTACTTCTTGTGCTATAACATTATCAGGCAGAGAAGTAAGAAATTTAGATAGAGAATATGCTAGACAAAAATATTTGATTAAAAATTGTCGTCTGAGTAGTCTCGAATTTGAGCAATTTAGTTCTTTCTTTCGAGCAAGAAGGGGAGGAAATTTTTCTTTTCGCTTCAGAGATAATGTTGATTATCAAGTATCAGGGCAATTTATTGCTGAAGGTGATGGGAAATTAACCAAATGTCAACTGGTTAAATTATATGAGGATCCAATTTCACCCTATACTAGAACAATTAATAAACCGGTAGCTGGTAGCGAAGAATTCTATGTTAATGGTGTCAATCTGGAAGTTCAGGTTGATTATAATACTGGAGTACTAACCTTACCAAGACCATTAGATAAAGATCAAATTTTGACAGGTAATTTTATTTTTGATGTAGCTGTACGATTTACTAATGATAGTTTTGAATATTCTTATTCTCCTGATGGGTCAATAGAATTATCTCCAATAGAATTATTGGAGGTTATATGACAGTAGCTTTAGTAGAAGATATTCATAATTCCGTAGCTGAATTACAAAATTTTACCTATTGTTTCCATATCACACTACAAGATGGTCTTGAGTTGTACCTTACTGAGTCTGATAAACCTTTATTAATTGATGACATAATATATATTCCAAATTCTGGAATGACTTTAAAAGAAGGACAATTTAATGACTCTGCTCAGAATTATATTGTCTTAGAAGGGATTTTTGAGGTTAATGGAGTAGAGCAACATTACGATTTGACTCAAGCTATGGTTAAAATATATGTTTGTTTTACTAATTCTTGTAGGCATTTTGTTACTTATCGCTGCAGCACTCATATTAAAAGGGATTTAGATTTTACTTTACGTTTAGAGCCAAATATAGAACTATATAATCAGTCGTTACTGCAATCTTTTAGTAAGAAATGTCGTGCTAATTTTGGAGATTTGAAATGCAAAATAGACAAAATAGTTTATAATCAGACATATAATATTGAGGAAATGTTTGGTAGAACTATTGTTATCTCAAACTTTGATAAAGAAAGTGGTTATTTTAACTACGGGGATGCTATTTTAGCTAATGGTCAATTTTACAGTAAAATCATTAGCCATTCTGGAAATTTAGTTATATTGGATAAACTAATTCCTGATAGTATGAAACATAATAAAACGATTGATCTTATTGTAGGTTGTGATAAAAATTTTATAACTTGTTGCAATAAATTCAACAATGCAGTAAATTTCAGAGGAGAACCATTGATTCCGGATGATAACTTTATAAAAGTGATTTAAAGGGATTTAATCGTCTATTAGCGAGGAGCCGCTTTGCGGCGACAAAGTAATCCAAAAAAGTGATTAGAGATGGATTGCTTCGACCATTACATGGTCTCGCAATGACGTTTGAGACTTACAGCATCTCCAGGCGTCTATTAGCGAGGAGCTGCTTTAGTAGCGACGAAGCAATCCATATGATAAGCTTCATGGATTGCCACGCTCACATACGTTCGCTCGCAATGATGTCAGGCTATTTTTTAAATGCCATGTGTAAGGTGAGTTAATAAATATGAAAATTAAATATGAATAAAACCAAATGAATAAAGACTTTGTAAGACATTTCCTAGCTGGTTTTTTTAGTGTATTTAAAATCTCTAAAACGACAATAAGAAAGAAGCCAGAGGCAGATTTGCTTGAGTATTTTATTAAAATAGAAAAAGATATTAATTCAACATTTCAGGAAATAAAAAAAGAATATGAAAGAGAGTAAAAGCTTCTTTGCTAGTAATAATAGATTGAATAAAGGATATTTAAAAGTTAGCAATAATCCTAGAGAAAAAGATAATAGCTTCTATCGTAAGAAGTTTGAGCATGTTATGCCACCTATAGATTTAATGGAGGAATATGAAAATCTTCATCCAGGAACCTTGGCAAAATTAATAGTCATGGCAGAAAAAGAACAAATACATAGACACCAAATGGATATTAAAAGTATTGAGGTTTATGAAAGCATAACAAAAAAAGGTAGAATTAGTGCTGTTATATTTATGTTAATGGTCTGTATTACTACTCTAGTTTTAGCGGTGCTGGGGCATTTTATGATTGCTAGTATTTTTACTGTTTCAGTATTTTTAGTGATAGGGACTGGATTATTCTTATCTTCTACTAAATTTACTAGGCAGAAAGATTATAATAGAAGATGAAAAAATTATTGTCGTTAGGTTGGAACTAATGTTATTATTCTAAGATTATCTATATTTTTTTAACCGCCTGATTTGGGATAGTTTGATTCTAATAGGGTACTATCTAGGTATATATTATATGAAATTATTAAGTAAATTTTTCTTAATATCACTATTGTCGCTATTACTAACTAGTTGTGGCAATAGCTGCAAAAATGTTTCGCCAAATCCGTTGTTAAAACAAACGAATTACACATCTTCGCCTCATATAAATAGTCAATATAGAGCAGTGTATATCATGGGAGATAGTTTGTCTGATACGGGGGCTTCTGTTGGGTCCTTAAACACTGTGCTAAGCTCTATGAAACAGGAATTTCCAAAATTAAAGTGGACTGAGAGAGTTTATTTCTCTTCGCCATTCTATAAAGAAAGATCCTTTAGTAATGGTCCGTTAATCGTTGAATATGCAACCACAAGTTTGGGTTTACCAATAACAGCAGGCTGGAGTTTTACCATAACACCGGAATTTAAACACTGGATTCTAACACAACAATCCAAGAAGTTATCCATAGCACTTGTGGATATTTTGCAAAAAAAACATTTAAAAACTGCATCTGATGCTTCGTATGATCAAATTGGCACTAATTATGCCGTTTCATCTGCTAGAGCATCTGCTGGTAATGATTTGCCATATACTTTGTGGTTCAATCAATTTCAGTTAAAAAATCAACTTAATGCCATTATTAAACATCATCCAGATATTGGTGTAAACGATTTGTTCATAATTATAATTGGTGGAAATGATGTTAAAGCAGCTCTGTTTGATAAATATCCCATTGGAATAATTAATGAGAGTGTTACTGAGATCTTTAATGCTATTAATATTTTAGCAAAAAGAAACGTCAAGCATATAGTTGTTAGTAATGTACCAGATATTGGCTTAATCCCTGCTGTGATCAATACCAAGGCACAAGCATGGGCCACAAAATTAACACAGGAGTTTAATAAAAAGTTAAATGATCAAATAGAGAATTTAAGAAAAATATATCCAACAATTGATATAAGACTATTTGATATAAATAATGCATTACAGAATGTAATTGCTGATTATAAGAAGAATGGGCGGAACACCTCTCAGGCTTGCGTTTTAGATATGCCTATTAACCAGGGTGCTATGACTTTAGTAGAATTAGTATTAACAGGGGAGTTGAAAACAAGCTATATTGCTCCATGTGATGCTTGCAAGATTTCCGACTATGTATTCTTTGATGATGTTCACTCAACAACATTGGTAGATCAAATTGCAGGTAAGACCCTATATGATCTTATAGTGAAATAGAGTGGATAAAATTACTACAAACTGTGTATGGATAACAGCTTTTTGTTAATTCAATTACTTTATCCATATAAATTAAATGTTGAGTGAAAATTATGAGTAAGTTACAAAAAGAAATGCAAGAAAGGCAGGAAACTCCTTTTGAGTACTTGGTTTTTAGTGGTGGTGGAGCTAAGGGAGCCATATATTCTGGCGTTTACGAAGCCTTGGCGGAATCTGGAACAGTTGGAGGGGTTAAAGCCGTTGCAGGATCATCTGCAGGGGCCATAACTGCTTCAGTTGTTGCCTGTGGTATATCGCCTGCAGAATTTGAAACCATTTCAAAAAAGACAAACTTCAAATCTTTACTTGGCACACAAGGAATTTCTGTTGGTCCGGTGCAGATTGACAAGGATGGTACCCCATTATATGATCTTTTAGATAATACAATCAGAAAAGGGGTCTCTGATTTTTTAAAGGGCAAAAACTTTGTAGAACTTTGTCAGGCAAGTCATGATAAGATTGCACAAGAGCAAGAAAAGTTAGAGAAAAAAAAGCAAGATTTTTTAAGCTCAATTGAACAATTACAACAACAAGGTGGTGATAATAGTAAGCAGATTACGGATATAAATGAAAATATTCAAGGGCTAGACTCTCAGAAACAAGAGTTAACTAAGCGATTTGACAAAATTCAAACTATAATAGATTCCAATGGGAAAGAGTTTAGTGAATTAACTGAAAAATGTCAAGTTGGAGGGAAAATTCTTTTTAAGGATTTAGCTCTTTTAAAACTTGTGGATTCAGAGCAATTTAAAGACCTATTAATTACTGCGGTAAGGCGAGATAATGGTACGTTGCAAATTTTTAGTGCTGAAAATACCCCTGATGTTGAAATTGCTTTAGCTTGTCGTGCTTCTGCTTCAATTCCGATAGTTTTCCAGCCTGTAACAATTGATGGTGTCGAATATGTCGATGGGGGATATAGAGATAATGTTCCTATGGGGTATTTTCCTGAGAATGAAAGTAAAGTGGATTATGCTGAAGAGTTAGAGGGTTTTGAGAATGTCACCTTAGCAAAAAAACAAGGTAGGATTATGGCTCTTGCTTTTGGTAGTGGTATGGATGCTTCAACAAATATTGCTATATATAGTGCCAAAGATTTTGCCAGTCCAAGTGCTATAATAAAATTTTTACTGGATGTAGTATATAAAACTTTGGCTCAGGTTGGTGGGCATTTTAAATATACGGAAACTGATAAAGACACTCTTACTAATTTACGCGAGAATGCATTAAACACGGTGACGCTAGATACTCAAGGTATATCCACTCTTGATTTTGATGATGCTCAGAAATATGCAGGTTACTTGCATATTAAAGGTCGTTTCCAGACTTTAGAATATTTAGATAATTATGAACTAGGTAAAGGGGTAGATAAAACATTTGAGCATCAGAAATTTCTTCTAAACGTCTATGAGGCTTATGATAATGAAAATTTGAATAAAACATTTTCTCAGAAATTGTTAGGTCATATAATTCCGTCAAAGCCTAAAACTGAGAGAAGTTGGCAAGATCGTGATAATATGCGAAATCATGAAGAAAAAGCTGATACACTTTTATCTTTTTGTACGGCAGAACGTTGGGAGGGCAAAGATAATAAGAGTACCTTAAAAGAGTATGTAATACTTGCCGCAACTAACCGCAGTAAAGAAGTTAGAAATGATACTAAATCTTTAGAGTCACTGATTAAGACCTTAAATTCCCCAACAACATCAAGTAAAATTAAAGAAGATTTTATAGAATTATTAGCTATTGATAAAAAACAAGATAAAAGATTGAATACGGAAAAAAGTCCAGCAAAGAATATTGCAGAGTTTAAATTTACAAAAGAAGATTTTAGTAATTTTCTAAGCAAGAATAAAAGTGAAGCTTTTCGCATTAGTAATCAGGGGAAAGGAGCAGGACCCGCTAAGGGTGGGTAACCATAGCTGTCGAAGGTTAGAAGAGGAAGGGGTTTTAGAGGTCATCATGGCAGTTTAAAAGTTACGGAAAAATAACCGTGTCATTGCGAGGAGGCATGAGCCGACGAAGCAATCCAGGAAAGTGATTAGAAATAATGGTATGGACCTACCCTATATACAGAATGAGAAGCAAATGCTAATCTTCTAGGATAGGAAATGAATCCTAAACAACAATAAGGAGGCCCATATGGAAGTTACCACAATTGG
>JAJIYL010000015.1 GCA_020881195.1 Rickettsia endosymbiont of Pseudomimeciton antennatum
GGTTCGTCGCCTGATTGTTAAAATAATAAAAATGGCTAATAATCTTATTTTTCAGATTAAAAATAAGATTATTAGCTAAAAATTAGGTTAAAATGCATTCGTAGAACCGCTTCAAGAATGCATTTTTCCTTATTGCTTTACCTGTTTTTGGATTAGAATTTTTAAATTCTAATCCAAAACTGAGGTTGATAAGGAGATAATACTGAGACTTCATTATCTGAGCAAAATCTGTACTGTTTTTTTTCTTCCCTTTATCTTCATCAAAATCACCTGCCATATATTATGTTTTCACCATGTTTAAATTTTGGTTGCAGTACCTAATATGTACCATACGCCCCGCCAATACTTATCATGGTTTCAAGGTTTTCTAATTTTACTAAAAATTTCATATGTAACTTCTCAGACAAAAATCCTGAGATTTGACCTACAAAAAAGTCTATTTTTAACCATGTTACAAGGAAAGAAAATATGACAGAATCATTAACTTTTCCGACGATAAGTAAAACTTCTTGTCAGCTCCTATCGTTGATAGTTTCTCGCATGAAAACTGATAGCTACGACGATACACAAGAATTACAAGAAGGCTATCACTTTTTCGAAAAAGAACTAGATGTTTAGTGATAAATGGTCAACCTTCCGTAATTCAAGAGGATTAAATGTTTAACCGAATACCATTGACGTTTCCGATATCCCCCAAAGTTCAATTGATATTATATCCCGCCATAACCTAAATTTCCTGTAGCTTCCATAATTTTTTGTATAGGCTATGTTTATTACGAATTAATGTATTATGTGTGCCTTCTTCAATCATTACACCTTTATCTAAGACAATTATCCTATCCATATGTTTTAAAGTGGATAAGCGGTGGGCAATTGCAAGCACAGTCTTTCTTTTATCTTGAATTAGGAAGTTAAGGCTATCTTGGATAAAACGCTCAGTTTGACTATCAAGTGCAGAAGTTGCTTCATCTAAGATAAGAATAGGTGCATCTTTTAGAATAGCTCTTGCTATTGCCACCCTTTGCCGCTGTCCACCAGATAATTTGATACCTCGCTCCCCAACATAAGTATTATATTCTTCTGGCAACGTTGTAATAAATTCATGGATATGTGCTTTTTTGCTTGCCTCAATTACCTCCGCGTCAGTTGCTTCCTGTTTTCCATATCTGATATTTTCCATCAGCGTTCGATGAAATAACAAAGTGTCTTGAGGGATTACCGCAATGTTTTGTCGCAATGAATCCTGAGTAACATCATCAATATTTTGTCCGTCTATCAAAATTTGACCATTTACAACTTTAAAATAACGTAACAAGAGATTAATAAGTGTTGATTTGCCGCTACCAGAATGACCGACTATTCCTACCTTCTCACCATGACTAATAGAAAAAGTTAGCTCTTTAAAGATCAGCTCTTTGTTATAACTAAAATTTACATTTTTAAATTGAATAATAGCTTTATTAACTATTAGCGGACTTGCACTAAGTTTATCTAAATCTTGCTGGTTGATAGTAACTATTGACAACGCACTTTTTAAATCACCCATTGCTCTAGTAAAATCCTGCAATGAAACTGTTGCATTCCAGATATCTTCTGAAACAATCAAGGCAATACCAAAGACAAAAGCAAAATCTCCAACAGAAATTAAGCCATGTATTCTTAAATGCAGCATATAGAAGAGAATAAAACCAAACAAAGCAAAATAGAAGCACGTACCTACTATTTGAGTCTTAAAGTTATATTTGTATACTTTTACCTGTTTGGGAATAAAATCATTTAATATATTATTATCTAGTGCCTTTAATTCTCTTGCCCTAGAAGCAAAAGAAAAAAGCGAAATAATATTAGTAATTTTATCTGCAATCTGCCCAATTATAAAATGCTTACTTTCGGATTCTAAGCAAGATAGTTGGTTTAATTTAGTTGAGAGTTTATACATAATTGGTACGTAAAAACTACACCATATTAGTACAAATATGCCAAGATTTGTGTTAACAAGGCTAAGGGTACAAAAATTTACAACACATTTAAGAAACTTTTGCAGCAATCCGTGATGCATTTCCGCCCAAAATTTATCATACCCATCCAAAATACCTTTGATTTTGCTGCTTATGGCTCCTGTAAAATTTTCTTGGAAGAACAAATAAGAATGGTGCTGGACATAGTCGTATGATTGGAGCAATATAGAACGTCGCACATAAGGCTCAGCCTTCCATTCTGCTATGTCACCGATACGCCAGACCAAAGGTAAAATCACTTGTGCAGACGTAAATATTATAATCGGTAGTAAAACTAACTGATAAGTTAGATTCTCTTGTGCTGCTATTGTATCAAGAAATAATTTAATCGCATAATAATTAGCAGACGGGTAAAAACTACTTATAGTAGGAGCAAGTAGCATAACCAAGTAAAACCATTTATATGGTTTTATATGTTGCCAGAAAAATGCAATAATGTATTTATTGTGCATGTTTGGATAATGCTTATTCATTATAACAACACTCTTTCTGCTATAAGAAATTTGCTACAAACTATCATTAAGAAGCTAATTGCTAAAAAATAAAGTGGCATAACATATAAGGAATTAGGCAAAAATGATCCTATGCCAAAAATAAATATTGACACCCAACAATAATATAAAAGGCCAAATATAGAGCTGGCTGCCCCTATATTATCTTGATAGGAGATTAGAGCTTTACTTAATATATTTGGAATACCAATACCAAAACTAACATAAAACAGCATCATAAATATCATAATTAATATTATGCTTAAAACTGATTCAGCATTGATAATTTGTGAAACCACTAAGATAGAAAAAAACATCATGACAGCTAGATTAGTATAACATGAAATTTTAATTAATTTATCTGTACTGACTTTATGGTTTATTCTGTGTGAAATAAATGAGCCAAAACAAACTCCAGTGGCCATAAAAATACCTAATATACCATAGTGAGATGGATTTAATTTAAATAGTTCAATAAAAATATATGGACTTTCTGAATAATAGCTAAATAAAATACCGTTAAATCCGCCAACTAATACAGATGAGGCGAAGATATGTTTATCTGATAACATTTTCTTAGCTAATAAAAGAAGAGTATAATTATTATTTATATGGTTATTTTGTACTGTTTCTGGTAAATCAAGCAAAGCATATAAAAAAAGACCAAGCCCCATAATGGTTAAACATATAAAATTTGCTGTCCACGAGAAATTTTGTGTTAGATAACCTCCTAGCAATGGACCAATAGCTGGAGCCAAAGCAAGTGCCATGCCGACTATAGAAAATATTTTATCTCGATCGACACCAGAAAAACAATCACGCATAATAGCTTGGGTAATAACTGATCCAACACTAATTCCAATAGCCTGAAAGAGCCTTGCAATTAATAGATGAGTAATATTAGTGGATATTCCGCATAATAGGGACATTAATACATATAATGATAAGCCGATAAGGATTACTGGCTTTCTACCTATATGGTCAGATAATTTACCCCAAATAGCTACACCAAAGGCAAAGCCAATAAAATAAATACTCAAAGACCATTGTACAAGGTGGCTATTGGTATTTAGGCTTGCCGTAATATCTGGCAATGCTGGTGCATAAATTGTTTCACTTATCTGCGGTAAGCCACAAAGGCAAATTATTAATGATACAGATGGAACAGCTTTAGCATATGTTTTTTTGTTGATTAAGACTTTATTCACGGTCGAGACTCCTTGGTTAATTCACTATATCTATATATAACAGATTTTTTTGCTCCACTAATAGTTGTTTTCATTATTTTTCCAATATTGCTTATTTTTTTCCCTAACTTAGTACATTACTATTACCCATTCTTTAAAATGCTTATTCTTATCCCAATGCCAACATGTCACTCATTACTTCCATGACAATATTTATATTTCTTATCGGAACCACAAGGACATAACTCATTTCTAGCCACTTTTCCCCAACTTGATGGATCTGATTGTATTCTATCCTGTGGATTGACTTGAGTTTTAATAGGTTTAAGCTGAGTCTCAATGCTAACCCCAGCATTATACTTACTAAAAGCGGGGTCTTCCCTAGTTTCTCGCATTGTCTTTTGTAACGTCTTATTTTTCAAAGACATTGACTCTTTTTTAATATGGCTAGTATCCATATGGAGATGGCAAACTTTCTGGATAAATAGCTCCTTCAAATTATCGAGCATTTGTTCAAATAAATTAAATGCCTCTCTTTTATATTCATTAAGTGGATCTTTTTGAGCATAAGCCCTTAATGATATACCTTGTCGTAAATGATCTAAATTATGTAAATGATCTTTCCATACTTGGTCTAAAGTTGTTAGTAAAATATACTTAATTGCATCATTCATCAAGTCAACGCTATATGCTTCATTTTTTGCATGGTATAGGTCATTTACCATTTGTACAACATTAGATGTCACTTCTATCTCGGTAACATTAGCCTTTGTTATAGATTCTTGATTTAGTCTTACAGCAAAAATACGCTGCAACTCTCCTGTTAGAGCATTAACATCCCAGTCTTCCCTATAAGAACCAGGTGGAATGAAAGTTAATACTACTTTTTCTACTAGTTCTTTTGTCATGCTAGCCAAAAAATCATGAGCAGATTTTGACGCAATGATATCAGTACGTTGTTCGTAAAATATCTTACGTTGATCGTTCATAACATCATCAAAACGTAATAAATTTTTACGTATCTCGTAATTATGTCCTTCAACCTTCTGCTGAGCTTTTTCAAGTGAACGACTAATCATAGGGTGATGGATTGCTTCACCATCTTTTAGACCTAACGTTCTTAGGACTCCAGAAATGCGATCTGAGGCAAAAATACGCATAAGATCATCTTCTAAAGACAAGAAAAATTTTGTATTACCTGGATCACCTTGTCTACCAGCCCTTCCTCGCAATTGGTTATCTATTCTACGACTCTCGTGTCTTTCGGTACCTATAACAAACAATCCTCCAGCCTCTATTACACGTTGCTTTTCTTCTGATATCTGTTCCTTTATTTTAATTATTTCTAATTGATATTGTTCCTCAGGTAGATTTTTTAGAGAAAGTTGTTCTATTAGCATTTCAGGATTACCACCAAGCATAATATCAGTACCACGACCTGCCATATTTGTGGCGATAGTCACAGCCTTAAATCGTCCAGCTTGAGCGATAATAAATGCTTCCTGCTGATGAAATTTTGCATTTAAAACATTATGAGTTATTTTATTTTTGGTAAGTAACTTAGAAATTTCTTCAGACTTCTCTATATTAACCGTTCCAACTAAAACAGGTTGACCACGATCATAACACTCTTGTATTAACTTTATAATAGCTTGATATTTATCGTGTTTATTGCCGTAAATCTCATCATCATAATCAACCCTAGTGATTGGATTATGAGTAGGAACAGCCAGCACATCAAGATTATATATGTCCTTTAACTCTGTAGCTTCGGTCATTGCTGTACCAGTCATGCCTGATAATTTGGGATAATTCCTAAAATAGTTTTGGAAGGTAATAGAAGCCAAAGTTTGATTCTCATTTTGAATTTGTACATGCTCTTTTGCTTCTAGTGCTTGGTGTAATCCTTCAGAATACCGCCTACCCTCCATAACGCGTCCAGTAAATTCATCAATAATCATAACCCTTCCATCACGCACTAAATAATCAACATCACGATTGAAGAGAATATGTGCTCTTAATGATTGATTGACATAATGAACCAAACTTAAATTCTCAAAATCATAAAGGCTTGAACCTTCTTCAATAAGACTATTGGTCACAAGCATTGATTCTACATGAGTTATACCATTCTCAGTAAGATTAACTGTTCGTAATTTCTCATCTTTTTCGTAATCTTCATCTTTAAACTGACGAATTAATTTATCAATTTTAGCGTATAAATCCGAGCGATCATCTACTGGACCTGATATAATTAGTGGAGTTCTTGCTTCATCAATTAAAATTGAGTCAACTTCATCAATAATAGCGAATTTAAAGGGACGAAGTACCTTAGAATCTTCACTATATTTCATGTTATCTCTGAGAAAATCAAATCCAAGTTCGTTATTAGTTGCATGAGTAATATCTGCTCTATAGGCATCATGTCTGTCTTTATCACTGATATTAGCAACAATACAACCAACAGACAATCCTAAGAAATTATAGATTTTTCCCATCCATTCAGCATCACGTTTTGCTAAATAATCATTTACCGTAACAACATGCACTCCCTCACCAGTAAGAGCATTCAAATATGCAGGTAATGTGGCAACTAAAGTCTTCCCTTCTCCTGTACGAATTTCAGTAATCATACCACGATGTAATATTAATCCACCAATTAGCTGAACATCAAAATGCCTCATCCCATAAACTCTTTTTGCCGCTTCTCGTACGACAGCAAAAGCTTCGTAGGTTAAGTCATCTAATGACTCACCATCTTTTAATCTTTGTCTAAATTGTTCTGTTTTATTTCTCAATTCATCATCAGAAAGTTTTTGTATTGATGGTTCAAGCGAATTAATCTTTTCAATTTCTAAAAATAGTTTTTTGATATTTCTATCGTTTGCTGTGCCGAATAATTTTTTAAGTAAAGAAAACATTTATATCCTAGATTCTGTAAATACCCTATAAAATATGGTATTTTATAATATTTATCAAACAAATTATAAATACCTATTGACGTCGGGTGGTTATCATTATAAAATCTAGCCATCATAATAACAAATATAAATGGATAACAAATGAAAAGAATATCTATAGCTTTTTTATCTGCTAGTTTACTTGCAAGTAGTGCTTTCGCTGACGAAGATAAAATTGTTGCCACCTATAAAGGTGGTGAAGTGAAAGAATCGCAGGTTATGCAACAATTCCAATCTTCTTTGGATACCCAACCAGGTGTTAAAGGTAAAAAGTTTGCTGATTTCAATGCAAATCTACAGGAAATGTTAGTTCGTGGCTATGTCGATGCAAAATTGCTTGAACAAGAAGCTAAAAATTCTAATATTGAATCTTCAAAAGAATTCCAAGCTAAATTGAATATAGCGAAAAACCAACTGATCCAACAAGAATTGATGGAGCGTTATGTAAAATTTCATGTTGATGAGAAAATGATTAATGCTGAATATGATAAATTAGTTGCTAGCTTAAAAGGAAAAGAGGAAGTAAAAGTAAGCCATATTTTGGTTGCAACTGAAAAAGAAGCAATAAATATAAAAAATAGGCTTAATAAAGGGGAAAAATTTGCTAAGCTTGCTAAAGATTTCTCACAAGATGAAGGATCTAAAGGAAATGGTGGAGAGATAGGCTATATCACTTCGGGGCAGTTAGTACCTGAATTTGAAAATAAAGCATTATCAATGAAGGTAAATGAAATTTCTTCTCCAGTTAAAACGCAATTTGGTTGGCATATTATTAATGTACTTGATAAAAGACCTGCACAGGTGCCTACTAAAGAGGAAGCTATTGCCAATATAACCAATAAGCTTAGTAGAGAGGTTATATTAAAGTATGTCGCTGATCTTGAGAGTAAAGCTGATGTCAAAATAATGCTACCACAGTCAACAGACGAGAGTAAAAGAGAGTCTAGTAGCAAGTAATCTAATATATTCAAATGATTTCTTTACCGTAATAAAGAAAGAAATATGGGGGTGCTGAGAGGTACTGAGGTTATGCCTTACAGTAAGGTTTATAGTTTCTTTACCTCCTTCGCAAATAGTAGCGAAATGATATCAACAATAGACTTCTTTCGAAACTCGCTTATGCACAAGGATTTGAAGGAGACGCTTCACCTCGAACCGCAGTGTACTATAATGTACATGAGGATTTGAGGATGCACGCGGTGCCAAAATGATCAAAAAGATCATCTGACAACAGTCCCGTTATTGCAGGCAACCTCCTAGATAACTTGTTTAGGTAAGTCTATTGAAAATGACCTTAAATCTTTAAATACATAGACTATTGTGCGGCCAGATAGCTCAGTTGGTAGAGCAAAGGATTGAAGATCCTTGTGTCGCTGGTTCGATTCCAGCTCTGGCCACCATCTCTATAATGAAATTTTTATAATATTCTTCTGCATTGAAAAATTGTCTTGGCAAATATTAAGATTTTTGTTGTTTAACCTCTTAATTTAGAATATTTTACATAAAATAATTAAATCACATTCGTATTGTCATGAAATTAATAAGCCAGTTTCTTTTGCTATCATTATTATCAATGTTACTGACTAGCTGTGGACGTACTTGCAAAAATGTCACTCCAAGTTCATTATTTAAACAAGTTGGTTCTTCACCTCAACCTTATACAAATACAGGATATAGAGAAATTTATGTTTTGGGGGATAGTCTATCTGATACTGGGGCATGTATTGGAGTACTTAACAATATATTAAGTTTTATAAAACAAGAATTTGATACTTTGAAGTGGGTTGATAAGATCTATTTTTCTCCACCGCTTTACAATGAAAGATCTTTTAGCGATGGTCCAATGGCTGTTGAATATGTGGCTAATGGTCTAGGTTTACCAATGACACCTGGATGGAACTTCAACGTAACACCAGAGCTTAAGCAATGGGTTGCAGAACAAAAATCCCATGAATCATCCATACCGGTCGAAGATATTCTACAAGGATCACGCACAAAAAATATGACTTCTATTCTTACTACATATGATAAAATTGGAAACAATTATGCTGTTGCAAATGCCATGGCGTCTGTTGGTAAATCGTTAGCATATACCATATTGTTTAACCAATTCCAGCTGAAGAATCAACTTAATACCCTTATTAAACACCATCCTATTGGAGCAGACGACCTGTTTATAATTATAATTGGTGGGAACGATATTAAAGCTGCTGTGGTTGATGAAGCCCCCACTAAAATAATTGATGAGAGTATTAATGAAATATTTAATGCTATTAATCTTTTAGTAACAAAAAAGATCAAGCATATAGTAGTAGGTAATGTTCCAGATATTGGAACAACTCCATATTTTGTTGACACCAATAAACAGATATTAGCCACGAGTTTAGCACAAGATTTTAACTTAAAATTAAATAGTAGAATAGAGAGTTTTAAAACAAAATACCCTAGAGTTAATATAAAACTACTGGACATTAAAAATATATTCCAAAATGTACGTGCTGATTACAAAAGGAAAGGCAACAATATTTCTCAGCCTTGTGTATGGGATATAGCTAATAAGCATAGTTATATGGCGTTGTTAGAATTAATATTAACAGGAGAATTAAGAGCTACCTATAATTTCCCATGTAGTAAGTACAGGATTTGTAACTATCTATTTTTTGATTCTTTCCATCCAACCGCATCTTTGCATAAAATTGTAGGTGATAACTTATTTGACCTTGTAGTTACTAACAATAATTTGTAATTTCTTGGCAAAGTTTAAGGGATTGTTTAGGGAGATAGATTATAATAGACCTCTTGCAAAACTCGTGTGAGTGTTCACAGAAAAAAAGTTAAAGTACAAGACGTCTATTAGCGAGAAGGTGTAGCTGACGAAGCAATCTAGCCTCACAACCGTCATTGCGAGACCACGTAGTGGTCGTGGCAATCCATTACTCATTAATTGGATTGCCGCGTCGCCGCAAAGCGGCTCCTCGCAATGACGTATGTTATTTCTATATTATACACCTAAATTCGATATAACAAGTTATATCGAATTTAGATTAATTATTAGTGAGGAAACTCAAAATGACCAAATGTCTCCCCATGGTGACCTGTTATTGATACACTAAAAGAAGGTTCTCCCTTACATGCATCAACCACCATAGCTGCCGGTGCAGCTCTGGTTAAGAATTGACCAGCAGCTACCGGATTGGCTGCAGCAGTAATAGTACCAGCAGTTAAAACTCCCGCCATCCCAGGGGAAACTTTAACGTTAAGTGTATCAGTAGGAGCTAATGGCGAATAATCTACATTACCAGGGCAATTGTTTGTATGAATACGCGATTGAAAATATGAACCTGTAGCAACCTCAGCAGCTGTAAGACCAGAACTACTAGAACCATGTTAAAATCTGCTTGTAGCAATCTCGCCAGCTGTAAGACCAGACCTACTAAAATTTTGAAAAATTATTAGCACAAATATTTTGAATTGATATATAGTTAACCCGATTAGTATTTATCTATGTAAACTAGCACCTATTAGCAAGGAACCCTTTTGCAACACTACGTCATTGCAAGGAGCCACTTTAGTGGCAACAAAACAATCCAGATAATTAATGCAGGCAAAACATGAAAAAGTTATTATTTTTAATCTGTTTATATGCTACTACTATAGCAAGTGAACCTAACTCTTACCATAATAAGCTTAATTGTTGTAAGATTACTAAGAGTTCTATCAATGATTATGAACCGAGAGAATTCCAACTATCTAATAATTTACTTAGGAAGACAGGACAACAACCGATCTATCGTGGCACAAAAATTATAGTAAAGGGTATATTATTAGATCAAGATTGTGTTCCAGTCTCAGACGCAAAAATATATTTATGGCAAGTTGGCAGTGATGGGAAATATCCATACATACCACTTCGTACTCGTATCAATAAGAAAATGCTAAATCTTGAAAGTCAATCAAGTTTTACCGGCTCTGGTACGGCTACTACCAATAATAAAGGGGAATTCTATTTTGTTACTATATACCCTGGTAAAATTGGGCATAAAACTGCTAATGTAAACATTAGAGTTGAACATTTGGATCTTGGACAATTACAGACCAAGTTATATTTATCTAACTCAATGGTTGATCTAGAAAGTTGCGGAGAAGTTAGCCATGTTATGGCTAATGTGTCCGATAATATCAGAACGTATGAGTTTAAGGTTGTTATGCCGGGACGAACCTTCAAAAGATATTAATGTTCTGAGCTTTTACATCCGCAGCAATCTTCTACAATTGGATTTTCTGATGGTGGATTTTCTAATGGCTTTTTTAATCCACAAGAGGTTAAGATTAAGCAGCTTAATAATATTAGAGGTAAAAAAATATTGTTTTTCATGATAATTAACAAATTAGTTGGAAATAATTCTATTGTTTATATGTCTACTAAAAAATATAGTAAACTGTTTTTTTTGATTATATCATACTTATTGTGCATCACTAATAGTTTTGCATTAGATTATAGCAAATCAGGCGTAAAAATGCTTGATTTATCTCCCGTTCCGGATACAGTATTTTTTTTCGATGATAAAGGAGAAAAATATTCTCTTGATAATTTTGAAGGAAAAACGATATTATTGGTATTTTGGGCAACATGGTGTGCCTCTTGTGTTAAGGAAATGCCGGATTTAGATATATTACAAAAAGATTTTAGAAAGCTGCCATTCGCCATAATCCCTGTATCACAAGACTACCAAGGCATAGAGGTTATACAAAAATATTATAAAAATTATGATATAAGATATTTACCAATCTATCATGATTTTAGGAATCAATTATTTAAAGCTCTTTCAATAGTTGGTATACCAACTGCTATTCTAATTAGTCCAGATGGAAAAATGTTAGTAAGTTTTGCTGGTATTATTAATTGGTACGATACAGAAATTCGGAATATTATTTTGTCAAATATTCCTGGAAATCACCCAGAACCTAAGAATAGTTACCGGGAACAAACTATTAATCAACCAGTTAATAAACAGTTAAAACCTACAGAACAGAAAGATAAAAAATTAGAAATACAACAAAATATAAAGGAAGATCATAATGCTTCTGAAAAAACAAAAAAGGAGTAACTAATGCGTAAAGCACATAATAAAAATTCAATTGTTGAGGCAAAATTTGATCAAGTAGTTGCTAAACGTCAAGTAGGCAAGTTAGAACAATTACTCTCCTCACTACCTATAATAGGTTCTGGGGCATCAAAACCGGTGATTGCGGTTCTTCGCCTTAGTGGAGTTATAGGCAAAGTAAGTTCAATAAAATCAGGGCTAACTATTGAGTCGCTACATGAGTTAATTGACAAAGCTTTTGAGATCAAAAATCTTGAAGCTCTCTGTTTAAATATAAATTCTCCAGGTGGTTCACCTGTGCAATCTGAGCTGATTAGCAAACGTATAAGGTTATTAGCTCAAGAAAAGAAAATACCAGTGTATAGTTTTGTGGAAGATGTAGCAGCATCTGGTGGATATTGGCTTGCCTGCATTGGTGACCAAATATATGCATCTAAGAGTTCAATTATTGGTAATATAGGAGTTATTTCAGCTAGTTTTGGTTTCCCTGCTGCTATCGATAAACTTGGTATAGAAAGGAGAGTTTATGCAGAAGGTAAGAATAAATCTATTCTTGATCCATTCCAACCAGTGCAAAAGGAAGATATTAAAATTATTAAGCATCTACAAAAACAGATTCATGGACATTTTATAGATTATGTTAAAGAACGTCGAGTAGGTAAGTTAACTCAAGAAGATGATATTTTATTTAATGGAGAATTCTGGTCTGGACAAACCGCTGTTGATTTTGGTTTAATTGATGGTATAGATGATATGTATAGTTTCATAAAAAAGAAATATGGGGATGTAACTATTAAATATATAGCTACTAAACAATCATGGCTTAAGAAAAAGCTTGGTATGGTCAGGCAGGATTTCGTACAAGAATTTTCTGATACATTGATTGAGTCGATAGATAATAAAATTACCTATGATAGATTTAATATACGGTAATAGATTGCTTCTTCGACCTACGGTCTTCCTCGCTAATAAACACTAGTAGGCTGTCGGAATACTCAACTTTTAATAACTTATAATAATGAATTATGAATTTTATCGATGAAGCTAAAATATATTTAAAAGCGGGTAATGGTGGTGACGGAGCGGTTAGTTTCCATCGAGAAAAATATATCGATATGGGAGGACCTGATGGTGGAGATGGTGGTTGTGGTGGTAGCATTATTTTTAAGAGCAATTCTCATATTAATACTTTAGTAAATTTTAGGTATAAACTACATTTTAAAGCAGAAAACGGTGAAAATGGTAAAGGTTCAAACCGAACTGGTAAATCTAAACCAGCTTTAGTCCTACAAGTACCAGTTGGAACGCAAATATTTTCAGAACATAATGATGTTCTGCTATATGATTTTACTTCAGATGAACAAATTTTTGAAATAATTAAAGGGGGAAAAGGAGGGCTTGGTAATAGCCATTTTAAGTCATCGATCAATCAAGCTCCGCGACACAGAACTGAAGGTATCGTAGGAGAAGAGATGTGGGTAAATTTACAACTCAAACTACTTTCAGATGTTGGGCTTATAGGTTTACCTAATGCAGGGAAGTCCACTTTTCTTGCAGCCACGACATCAGCAAAACCTAAAATTGCTGATTATCCATTTACCACACTAAGCCCAAATCTTGGTGTTGTTTATATAGATGATGAAGAATTTGTGATAGCTGATATCCCAGGTTTAATAGAAGGAGCCCATTTGGGACATGGACTCGGTGATAAGTTTCTAAAACATATTGAGAGGTGTAATTTATTGATTCATTTGATATCAGCAATAAGTGATAATTTACTTGCTGATTATAAAACTATTAGGAATGAACTTGAATCATATTCAAGCTTATTAAAAAATAAGACAGAAATAATCTGTTTAAATAAATGCGACATTTTGTCAGAGGAAGAAGTTCAAGATAAAATTACCGAATTGCAAAAAATTACCAGTGAGGAGATTTTTGCAGTTTCTGCCTATACAAAAACTGGATTGAATAGAATAATAAAAAAAGCTCTTGAAAACATAAAAAGCACAGATTCTAGGAGTCTGTCGGGGATAACTAATTAATTATATTTTGAGCTATTTTTCGGCGAGAATAAATATGATTTTTGCAGGAATAGTGTACCTATTTCAAAAAAATCATGTTTATTCGCAGCCAAAAAGAGCCAAATATAGAATTACTTTAGTTATTTCCGACAAACTCCTAGATTCTGTGAATAAAATTAATGAGATGTATAGCTCCGATTAAATGTCATTGCGAGCAGTAGTGAAACATGACGAAGTAATCCATTTTGGTTATTTTTATGGATTGCTTCGTCGGCTACGCCTCCTCGCAATGACGTTTGGGTTGCATATATGTCATTGCGAGCGAACGTACGTGAGCGTGGTAATCCATGAAACTTGTCATATGGATTGCTTTGTCGGCTACGCCTCCTCGCAATGACAGGGTATTGCAAACTAACTTCTCGCAATGACGTTGACCACATACAACTTTTAAATTCCCCTGTCTAAAACCGCTTCCTCTTCTAACTTTTGACAATTGTACTCTTCACCGCCCATATAGTAGCTAAAGTAATCATTGCAATATAAACTCCTATAGATATAGAATATCCAGTAAAGTGCCAAAGAGCTATGCACACTGCAGGAGCAGATCGTCCAAATATTGAAGTGCCTAAAGCATCACCAATACTAACCAGCATATATTTATCTGAACCATGAAATAAGCTATTAAGCCAATAATTCAGTGGGCATAAGAAAGTTACCCCTAAGGTAATAATCCATAAACGGACAAAATTAACATACCATACAGAAGCATCAGTCATATATAACCATAATGGTACTATGCTAATAAATAGAATGCTAGTACTTACGATCATTACATCCACAGGGCGATATTTCTTAACAAAATGCCCTATTAATGGAATCATTGCTGCATCTACAATTAATAAAAGAGTATTAACACTCATCATCGCTTCTAAAGATATAGAGGTGATAAGAGGGACAAAACTATTCATTACTACAAAAGGTATGACATATGTCATATAGGAAAAACCACTAATTATAGACATACGCAGAATATTGTACTTATTATTCAATATCACATTTGATGGGTAGGATTTCTGTTCTATTGCTCTTTGAGATATATTGGAATAACGTCTAAGATAAACCCCTACAATTCCTGTGCTACCTCCTAATATAAAACATAAACGCCAATATTCATGGTGACTAGAACTAATTAGAATTGCACTGACAAAAGAGGCAATAATAATCCCAAACATTGTTGATAGTTCGTATAGGTAAGATGCTTTCACTCCTTGAATCTGCGTCTTATTTTCTACAATATATAATTTGGCAATACAATGTTCTCCTTCGCCAAAAATTGCTAACATAATTCGAATAATGAGCAGCATCAATGGTGAAAACCAGCCAATCATTTGATAAGTTGGTATAACTCCTATTAACATAGTGGTAATAGCAACACCTATTAATGAATAGGATAAAGCCAAAGTTGCCCCTCGTTTTTTTACAATTATACTAAAAATTATTGAACCAATTGGTCTGGTAATTATTGAAGTTGCTAACACGCCATAGGTTAAGATCAAAGCAACTATAGGATCATCTTTGGGAAAAAAGATTATTGATAAAATTGGAGCAAGAAAGCTATAAATATTCGTATCGAAATGATCTATACTATTACCTATTAAAATTGATAAATCTTTCTTTTTCATGAGAGACCATAAAATTTTTGTCAAAAATTATCTATAGCTAACCCGATTAGTATTACACCGTCATTGCGAGGAAGACCGTAGGTCGACGAAGCAATCCAGAAAATTAGTATAAATCTGGATTGCTTCGTCGCTACTAAAGTAGCTCCTCGCAATGACGTTGAGACCTTGCTTCATCGTGCTTCGCTACTCCCTCGCAATGACGTTTAAGGCGTACATAATCCACTAATAGACGTAGTAAGGTTAGCTATAAGTCTATTGACAGGCTAAACACTCATCATACTTAGAAGAATTTTCTTCTTGTTTTTTCTTATTAGCTATTTCGATATCTTTAAAATCCACTTTCTTAACATCATGTGATACTTTGTCAGGTCTTTGAATTGAGGTTGATCTACAATAATATAAACTCTTTACCCCTTTTTTCCAGGCTCTAAAATGGATATTATTTAAATACATCTTACTTACATTACCTGCTAGGAAAATATTTAAAGATTGAGATTGTGAGATATATAGTGATCTATCTGCGGCTAGATCAATAAGCCAATTTTGATCAATCTCATGAGCAGTTTTAAAAACCTCTTTCTCATGGCTAGATAAAAAGGTTAGATGTTGAACTGAACCTTCGTGAGTGGCAATTGATGACCAAACCTGCTCATTATTAAAACCTTTAGTGCTTAGCAGTGTTTCTAAATATTTGTTACGTACATTAAAAGATCCACTAAGAGTCTTTTGGACAAAACTATTAGCAGCAAATGGTTCAATTCCAGGCGAACTATTACCAGCAATAATTGAGATTGATGCTGTCGGAGCAATAGCTGTTTTATTACTAAAGCGTTCTTTACTTCCTACTTCATCTGCATCAGGACAAGCACCACGTTCATCAGATAAAATTACTGAGGCTCTATCAACTTCTTTATGAATATATTCAAATATTTGGTTATTCCAAACCTTTGCCATTACCGATTCTATTGGCACATCCTTTAATTGTAAAAATGAGTGAAAACCCATAACCCCTAAACCTACGCTACGTTCACGTATGGCTGAATATTTTGCTCGTTCCATAGTACTTGGGGCTTTAATGATAAAATCTTCAAGTACATTATCTAAAAAACGCATGATCATGGGAATAAACTCGGGATCATTCTGCCAATCATCAAAATATTCTAAATTTACCGAAGATAAGCAACAAACAGCAGTTCTCGACTTACCCAAATGATCAATGCCAGTTGGCAAAGTAATCTCACTGCAAAGATTTGAAGTTTTTACCTGTAATCCAAGTTTTTTATGATGTTCAGGAATATATTTATTGATAGTATCAATAAATATTATATAAGGTTCTCCAGTTTCTATTCTAGTAGTTAATAACTTCACCCATATATCTCTTGCCTTAACTACCCGTACAACTTTTTTAGTATCAGGGCTGACTAAAGGAAACTCCTCATCATTTTCCACTGCTTGCATAAAGGCATCTGTTACAGCTATACCATGATGAATGTTCAAAGCTTTACGATTAGTATCACCGCCAGTATGACGTCTTAGGTCGATGAATTCCTCAATTTCAGGATGATCAATTGGTAAATATATAGCAGCATTACCACGTCTAATTGACCCTTGGGAAATAGCTAGGGTCATAGAATCCACAACTTTGATAAATGGAATAATGCCAGAAGAAGTGCCTTTGCCTTTAATTGCCTCGTTAATCGAACGAACATTGCCCCAATAGCTTCCTATACCACCACCGCGTGATGCTAACCAAACATTCTCAGTCCAAAGATCTACAATACTTTCTAAACTATCATCTGTTTCATTCAAAAAACAGGAAATTGGCATCCCTCTATCAGTTCCACCATTACTAAGAACTGGGGTAGCTGGCATAAACCATAGCTTGCTTATATAATCATATAATTGCTGAGCATGTTGTGCATTATCAGCATAGTAGCTAGCGACTCTAGCGAATAAATCTTGAAAATCCTCTCCAGCTAGTAAGTACCTATCCTTTAGGACTGCTTTACCAAAATTAGTCAGTAAATTATCTCGTTTCTTATCAATTTCTATAGGAAATTTAGTATTTTCTTGCATTGTCATGTTATATTATCTTAGTTTTTGAATTAAGTTACGATTATAGCTGAATTTGGTCATAATAAATGAAAAAAATCTAAATTATAGCAGATTTTTATCTTAACACTAATATCCTACCTATATAATTTTAAGAAACGCTTCCAATTCTGCTATAGTAGAAACATTAATTAAATTAAATTTATGGTCAGTTTTTTTTAGCATATTCGTCAGAACCGTGCCTGCACCGATTTCAACTATTTGTTCTATTTCTAGATTTGCTAACTGGTCTAAGGTTTGACGCCACCTTACTCTACCACAAATCTGTGAGATTAAGTTTTTCTTTATCTCTACAGGATTAGTTGTTGGTTTGGCTGTAACGTTTTGTATCACCGGAACAAACGGTTTGTTAATTGTTACTCTGTCTAATGCCTCTACCATCTTACCTTCTGCTGGCTTCATCAAACCACAATGGAAAGGACTACTTACATTCAATTTAATAGCTTTATATCCTAAATCTTTTACAATAGATATTACATGCTGCACCGCCATAATCTCACCACTGATTACTACTTGCCCCTCTATATTATCGTTAGCTATATCAAAATTAGCAACTTCTTTAACGATCTCTTCAAGCTTTCCTAAAGGAATGCCTATACATGCTGCCATTAAACCTTTACCTAGCGGATAGGCTTCTTGCATAGACTTACTACGTACTGCTAGCAATTCGGTAGTTATTTGCAGATCTATACTTTCCGCTGCACATAATGCACTATACTCCCCTAAAGAATGACCGGCAACATATGAACACAGATTACTAATATTGCTATTTGTTTGTTGTTTAATAACATTCACTATTGCCATAGATATGGTCATTAGTGCTGGTTGAGCATTAGTCGTTAAAGTTAAATCTTCACTTGGTCCATTAAAGATAATATGACTTAATTTTCTGCCAAGAGTATCATCGACAATTTCAAAGGTTTCTCTTGCTACTTGAAAGTTATCATAGAACTCTTTTCCCATACAAACTATTTGTGATCCTTGACCTGGAAAGACAAATACTCTATTCATAATAACACCTTATAATAATTATATATTTACACACTGCCGATTATGAGAATTCAGACAATACTGTCAATGATTTTAATCATTCTAGAGTTATTAATATCAGAGTCAATGGCGTTGACTTATGATAAAGAAACTTTTGTTAAAAAAACTTTTATCCATCTAGACAAAAAAGAATGGCAAGATTGTGAAAAGATGGCAAAAGCTTCAAAAGATCAAGCTTTAATCAAAATTGCTCTGTCTCAAAAATTCTTAGACCAAGATTATAAAAAAAATACCTTTGAGGAGGTAATAAAGTTTATACAAAACAATCCTCACTGGTCACAAGTCAATAGACTAAAGGAAAAGGCAGAACAATATTTAAATTACGATACAGACAAAACTTTAATCATCAATTGGTTTAGTAAAAATGAACCAGTTACTGCTTTAGGCTATAAATTCTATGCTTTAGCTAGTAGAAAATTAATAAAAAATCAACAAAATTTAGCGAAGATTATAAAAAATGGTTGGATTTATGGAGTCTTTACTGCACAAGAGGAAAAAGAGTATTTGACTAATTTCAAAAATATATTGCGTGAAGAAGATCATGTGAAAAAAATTGATCAATATTTATGGGAGGCGGATATTAATAGTGCCAAAAAATATATGCACTATGTGAGTAATAGCTATAAACAAAATTTCATTGCCCAAATTGCTATACTAAACCAGTCCAGTGACAGTGAAAAACTTTTTCAAAAACTATCAGAAAAATATTATACTCCTGCTTTATTATTTCACTATTTGGATTCCAAGAAAAAAGATATCCCAACCAGCAAGAGTATTGATCTATTTAAAAAAGTAAAGCTAGATAAAAGATATGCTGTTCGTTGGGGTCGCTTACAATCTTATTACGCCAGAGAATTCATTGACCAAAAAGATTTTGCCAATAGCTATAAAATAATTAGTATGCCTCTTACTGTCAGCCATGAGCATATAAGAGAAGCAGAGTGGCTTAGTGGTTGGCTTGCTCTTAGATTCTTAGATAAGCCTGACCTTGCTTTAAGTCATTTTAATAAATTTATGACAGTTGCAACAAAGCCATTAAGTATATCAAGGGGACAATATTGGCTAGCTAGAACATATCAAGCCAAAGGGGATATGAAACAAGCGAATAAATTTTATAATATGGCTGCCAAATATTCCCATCTCTTTTATGGACAGTTGGCAAATATCGAGCTTAAAAAAAATCACATAATTCTAGCCAAAAAGCCAAAATCTGTTAAACCTAACATAGAAAATAGTGAGATTATTAGAGCCATAAAACATCTAATCAAACATGGTAAGTATAGTTTAGCCTTCTTATATGCTGACACGGCTATTAGAAACTCATCAAAACCGTCTGAGATTTTATTAATTACTGATATAATTAGTAGCTATGATAATATTTTTCATATGGTAGAGATATCAAGAACTGCTTGTCAACAACATGTTTTTATTAAAGATTATGCTTTCCCTGTCATACATAGGAAGGCAGTAAAAAACGCTCCTATAGAGGAAGCTTTAATATATAGTATTATAAGGCATGAATCGGGTTTTAATCAATACGCAATTAATGATGCTACAGGCTATGGGCTAATGCAACTTGAAAAAGCAGCTGCTTGTGATACTGCAAAATCTCTTAATCATCAATGTCATATTAAAAAATTAACCCTTGATCCTGAATATAATATTATGCTAGGTAGTAATTATTTAAAAGAAATGTTACAGCAATTTGACGGCTCATACCTTCTAACAATTGCTGCTTATAACGCTGGTCCTAATACGATACTAAAGTGGATTGATCGATTTGGTGATCCACGAGACTTAAAAAATTTATGGCAAATAATTGATTGGATGGAACTAATACCATATTCTCAAACTAGAAATTATGTGCAGCGTGTGTTGGAAAATATACAAGTTTATAGGACTATTCTTAATAAAAATAACAATTTAAAGTTAAAACAAGATCTTTTAACTTAGTGCAAACACAATTATACTATATAATTTTAGGAGGCTGCCTGCAATAACTAAAGTAATTCTATATTTGGCTCTTTTTGGCTGCGAATAAACATGATTTTCTTGAAATAGGTACACTATTCCTGCAAAAATCATATTTATTCTCGCCGAAAAATAGCTCAAAATATAATTAATTAGTTATCGCAGGCAGCCTCCTAGGGAGGGTGCTTATGAAATTATCAAAAAACAAGAAACAAAAAAACTATACTCTTTTATATGTGCTTGTGATTATGATCGCGTTAGTGTATTTTGTAACTTTAATAAAGCTCTCGAGTTAAAATTATGGAAAGAAAAACCGCCATTGGACTTTTTATAGCAGTTGTTCTCTTATCAGGCATAATAATTTTTGTAATGAATAATAAAGTTGCCTCAAAAAATAATGCAGATAATACTATGTTAGAAATTGTAACGGTCATAAAAAATCATAGATTTGAACCTGATACTATCACAGTACCTAGTGGCAAGAAAATTCGTTTTATTATCCACAACCAAGATAGTACAGTAGAGGAGTTTGAAAGTCATGATCTGCACCGCGAAAAGATTATTATGCCAAATGACTCTATAAATATAATACTTGCCCCTTTAGCCCCTGGTAAATATGATTTCTTCGGAGACTTTCATCAAGAGACGGCTCAAGGATCTCTCATTGTTAATTAAATTTATTTACGGTTTAGATGTTTAAAATAGCATTAGTAGTATTTAGAGAATGTCTAGAAATAGCTTTGTTGCTTGGTGTAATACTTGCTGTAACAAAACAATTAGAAAAATCTAGAATTTATGTAATTGCTGGGGTTATGCTTGGTACGGTTTCTGCTGCGTTATTTGCTTTCTTTACTCGTACCATATCCATATCATTTAGTGGCATGGGTGATGAGATATTCAATTCTGGAGTTATTTTACTAACAGTCGTGTTAATTGGTTGGACTATAGTATGGATGCAAGGTTATGCTATTAAGATAAAGCGACATCTTAATGATTTGTCTATAAAAATTAGTAGCGGTGATAGTAGTTATATAATGCTAGTATTGATTGTTGCAGCAACTATTCTTCGAGAAGGAATGGAAATTATTTTATTAGTTTACAGTATTTCCTCAGTAGAGACTATTGACGCTAATAGTTATCTACTAGGGCTAATTATTGGTATGGTCAGCGGGCTAACACTTGGTATCGTTATATATTTAGGTTTTATAAAATTAGCAAACCAAAAATATATATTTCGCATATCTTCAATTTTACTAATGCTTATTGCTAGTGGCTTTGCAGCAGAAGCGGCTGGTATATTAACTTCCTCAGGAATTATTACTATTCTGCCAGACCAGCTTTGGGATAGCTCTTGGCTAATTTCGGATAAAAGTATCTATGGTGAATTCTTACATATGATTACTGGATATATTGCTAAACCCAATGGTTTACAAGTCATTTTTTATATTTGTACTCTAGGTTTAATTAATATTTTCATACAGATAAAAATCAAATGCACAAAAAACTAGTAACAGAGAAATAAACCTAATTTATGCTTAATCTTTTATCAGAAGTCGCTCCACTTATAGCTCTTTTTGTTGGCTATTTTTATGGTGGTAGCATGCAAAGTGCAACATTATATATACTTATTACTTCAATTATTTGTGTTAGTCTGTGTTATTTTATAGAAGGCAAAGTTTCAAGATCATCATTAATATCTTCTGGAGTGTTATTAGTTTCAGCTAGTATAGTTTTGATCAGTGGTAACTCTATGTATATCAAGATCAAACCAACTATTCTATATTTAATTTTTGGTGGGGCATTTTTTATCAGTGCAGTAAGAAATAAGGCATTTATGAAATATATGTTTAATCATTTTATTCAACTTGAAGATAAAAATTGGAATATTTTAAGCTATAGAACCGCAGCTTTCCTCCTGTTCATGGCAATATTAAATGAAATAATATGGCGTAATTTTGCAGAATCTACATGGGTTATATTTAAAATATTTGGAGCAATACCTATAATGTTCGTTTTTCTATTGCTACAAATACCTTTTATCTTAAAGAACAAACTACCAGATTCAACAGATGACATATCAGTGAAGTAATAACCTTATTTATAGCTAGGAGGTTTTAGATGTCCCAAGCGTTATTGCGAGGCGTAAGCCGATGAAGCAATATAACAAACTTCATGAATTGCCACGCTCACGTGCGTTCGCTCGCAATGACGGTGTATATGGAACCCAAACGTCATTGCTAGGAGTGTGTAAGCACGACGAAGCAATCCAAAAAAGTAACCAGAAATAATGGAATGGACCTACCCTATATACAGAATGAGAAGCAAATGCTAATCTTCTAGGATAGGAAATGAATCCTAAACAACAATAAGGAGGCCCATATGGAAGTTACCACAATTGGTATAGATATTGCAAAAAGA
>JAJIYL010000016.1 GCA_020881195.1 Rickettsia endosymbiont of Pseudomimeciton antennatum
CAGTTCTCGAAATTAATTTAGGTTGAGGAATTTGTAGGAGACACGGAACGCAGCCTTGCTGCGTACTTAAATGTACGTGAGGATGCGAGTCTAGGCTCGACGCACAAATTACCAACATAAATTAATTTCGGGAATTGGTATTACTTACTCATTGATGCTTGTGTCCCTTTGCCTATAGCAGTGTCTTTTATTGCCGAGCCGAGATTAACAACACTCTTGGCAAGGTCTCCCATGGCTATAGCATTGTTTAAACTACTTTTAACTATAGTACTAACTGCCTTACATGAACATTTTATTACATTCGCCACTGCATTTAAAATCTTATTATCTTTGATGGCGTTGGCAGGTCCCTCAAATATTTTTTCAACTTTTTTCAGTTGATCCTTAGCAAATTTCTCTAGCCGTCCAATTGGACTTTTTTCATATTGTTCAGCACTTTTCTGATCAGCAAAATCCTTTAAGGGAGTAGCATGTCTATTCTCTACATCTTTTTTTATATCCTCTGTTACCTTGTCAAACCCCTGTTGAAATTCTTGAAAAAAACTTTGGGCTTTTTCACCTTGAAGTTTATACAATCCTTTTAATTGTGGAATGTTTTTGAACTCTTTCTCTGCTACTTTTAAAAGCTTTGTAATTTCTTCCAAAGTTGTATTTAGATTTTCCAAAGAATTTGATTGACTATTATCTATACCATGTTCCAGCCTGTAATCTGGGTTTTCCAGATTTGCCTTAATTTCCTCTGCACTCAAAGGTGGCAAAGAATCAGGTTTACTCTCACTTCCATGTTTACTCATAATCTTCTCTATATTTAGTTAAAACCTTCACTAAAAATTCTAGCAGAAAATTTTCCTTATCTCAATCATTAAAAATCATCATTAAAAATCCAAATCGGCATAGCATGTTGGTGGAGTAAAACCTGGTATTTGGTCGTGTAATAGGGAACGAAAGCTAGGTCTAGATTTTATGATGGCGTACCAATGACGAATAGGTGACCATTTGTCCCAATTAATTTCACCAAAATAATCTAGAACCGATATATGACAGGCGGCAGCTATATCTGCACAACTTAAGGAATTTGATGCGATAAAGCTACGTAGATCCAATAAACTGGACATATAGGTTAAATGATGCGATAGATTAGTCTTTGCTGCTCTAAGAAAATCGGTTCTAGGACCACCTAATTGGCAGGATGACCTTACTATTTTTTCATCGATAATAATTTTTGTTACTTCGCGGTAAAATTTTTCATTAAACCAACTGAGCAACCTACGGATTTCACATCTAATATCAAAATCTTCGTCCATAAAATTAAAATTTGGATATTTTTCATGGAAATACTCAGTGATCGGATAGATTCCTGCTATAATTAAATTGGATGCCTCTTGTAAGACCGGTAAAGTACCAGCCTGGTTCAAAGACAAAAATTCCTGATTTCTCTGCCAATAATCCTCTTTAACCATAGTAAATTGAACATCTAGCTCTTTTAATAACACCCGAACCTGACGTGATAATGGACAAATAGGATAATGATATAATTTCCTCAATTAAATCTCCTTCTTTAAACATTAAACCTAAAATGCACTACATCACCATCTTGCATTTTATATTCCTTCCCCTCTAAACGCATTTTACCCATTTCTTTGGCTTTTGCTTCACCATTAAGCTTTATATAATCTTGATAACTAATGACCTCAGCCCGAATAAAACCCTTCTCGAAATCAGTGTGAATAATAGCTGCTGCTTTAGGAGCCAGCGTACCATTACTAAAAGTCCAGGCATGTGTTTCTTTTGGACCTACAGTAAAAAAGCTTTTTAGTTCCAGTAAATTATACATTTCTTTTATAATTTTACTCAGACCTGTTTCCACAAGACCTATACTATTTAAGAACTCTATTTTTTCTTCATTACTTTCCAAAACTGCAATATCTGCTTCAATTTTTGATGAGATGAGAACATGTTTTGCCCCTTCTTCTTCAGCTTTTTTTGCTACAAGCTCAGTAAGTTTATTGCCAGTAATTGCATCATTTTCTAAGACATTACAAGCATATAAAACTGGCTTAGAAGTCAATAATTCCAATTGATCTAAAGCCTCTTTACTATAATTCTTGATCATGCTACGTACTGGTTTACCTATCACTAGAGTTGCTTGAATTTCTTTTAATAATTCTACTTGGTCTTTTAAAGTTTTATCACCTGTTTTCAAACGTTTTTCAGCATTAGTTAAACGTTTTTCTACCGATTCAAGATCTGCTAGAATTAATTCTGTTTCTATTATTTCAGCATCATATATTGGATCAATTTTATTATGCACATGAGTAATATCTATATCCTCAAAACAACGTAGTACATGCAAAATAGCATCAACTTCTCGTATGTGAGATAAAAACTTATTACCAAGCCCCTCACCTTTACTTGCCCCTTTTACCAAACCGGCAATATCTACCATTTCTATGTAAGTAGGAATAATTTTAATAGAATTAGCAATAGCTGCCAACTCATTTAGCCTAACATCCGGTACTGAGACTATAGCAGAATTTGGCTCTATAGTGCAGAAAGGATAATTAGCCGCTTCTGCTGCAACACTGGAAGTTAAAGCATTAAATAAAGTTGATTTTCCTACATTTGGCAAGCCAACAATACCACATCTTAATGTCATAAATCTTTCCTTAAATAATATACTTCCGAATCTTTATCATAGTCGCTTCTTACAAACTCTAATTTAAAGCCTAATTTTTCATAAAATGGTCTGGCTTGCCAATCGGTAGTGCATACAGTCATAAATTTACAATTACGCTCTCGTGCTACATCTTCCACTTTTGCCATCAGTAAAGTGCCATAATTCTGACCACGGAAATTCTCAGAAACCCATAACATGTCAACATACAAACAACCATAAAAACTCTTGCCATCTACACCAGCAACAAAGTTTTTATCATTATCAAAACATGCAAAGGAAAATGATTTTATAGCATCAAGTCCCTTCTTAACTTTAGCCAGCTCATTCAAACCATTCTCCATTATCTTCATATATTGTGCATCTATGCTATTATCCGCATAGACTATCTCTAAATGTGATTGTCTCTCCATAATTTAAACTACACTCCTGTTAAATTCTTCCACTTTACCTGAAAGCAATAAATGAAAATTATTAGTTATTATTGCAATGGAACTGATAATAGTTTTGTATTCTTCTTTAGAAAAAGCACCTAAAACGTAATCCGATACATCATCATACGCCGCTGGTCTTCCTACCCCAATTCTGATACGGTGATAATCATTTCCTACATGCTGATCCAATGATTTTAAACCATTATGTCCACCACTACTACCAGCTAATTTATATTTTATTCGACCAATTGGTAAATCTATATCATCATGTACAACAAAAATATTTGGTGTTTTGATGTTGTAGTAAGAACATATTGCTTGCACTGCTTTTCCGGATAGATTCATATAAGTTAGAGGTTTTGCTAATAGTAACTTATGTCCGTCTATTATACTCTTCTGCTTTAAAGAATTGGCTCCGCAAAACTTCGGGGCATTCGCGTACTCACGTACTAGTTGTACGCCTAGCACGCTTACCCCTTGTTTATTGTCCCCATTCTTCAAATCATTTGAGTATACTCCTTGAGCCAGTTCTGCATAAAGTTTGGATTTTGTATTCCAAGAAATCTTATGGTATTCTGATAAATAATCGACAGCCATGAAGCCAACATTATGTCGAGTATTCTGGTATTCCTTGCCTATATTCCCCAAACCTACAATAAGTATAGTCTTGGGCTTTGAAGAATTGGCTTCGCCAATAGTTGAGGGATATTCACACGCTTTTGATAATGTCATTCTCACGACCTTTTGTTATTTCCGCGAAAGTGTACTAGTGTCCTAAATTAATCCGGTGTATCAAACGACGTCATTGCGAGTGAACGTACGTGAGCGTGGCAATCAGCTTATCATATGGATTGCATCAATGCTACTAAAGTAGCTCCTCGCAATGACGAATGTTAGTCGGGTTATATGGTTATTTTGCCTTTACTTCTTCAGTTGCAGTTTCTTCACTTTCTGCCTTACTACCCTTACGACCAATGATAGTAGCAATAATAAAATCGCTTTTACTAGCTAGCTGAGTTCCTTCAGGTAGTTTAATGCCTTTAGCTTTTAAAGACTGACCTATATGCATATTAGTAACATCAACATTAATGCTTCTAGGTATGTTATTGACATCACATAAAAGAGTTATAGTTCTTTTTATGATATTAAAGAATCCACCCCTTTTAACTCCCAAAGCTCTTTCTTTACCTTCATAGACTATTGGTACTTCCATTCTTTGGGTTTTTTTCTCTAAATGGACAAAGTCAACATGTCTAACTATGTCGGTAATCGGATGTAATTCTACAGCTTTTGGTAACACTTTATGCGTTTTGCTACCCACTTTAATTTGAACAATTGTTGATATAAAGCCGGGTTTTCTATAATGCTTAGTTATTTCTTTCTCTTCAATAGAAACAGAAAGCACTTCTTTACCTGCTCCATAAACCACAGCTG
Source organism: Rickettsia endosymbiont of Pseudomimeciton antennatum (assembly GCA_020881195.1). Lineage (GTDB taxonomy): Bacteria > Pseudomonadota > Alphaproteobacteria > Rickettsiales > Rickettsiaceae > Tisiphia. The sequence goes on from JAJIYL010000016.1 coordinate 4,543, forward strand.
GAACCATACCTCTTCTACGTAGGTCTCTTGCGGCTCCTGTCCCAAACCTCTCCCGCATTTCCGCTGCAAGTTCTAATAGTTCACTCATCTTTTTCTCCCAAGAGCTTTTAATAATATGGGGTGATGATAGTACTAAATGCTAAAAAATTCAAGTATTAATTTGACAAGACGTTTGACTATTGTTTACTATAGGTATTCATACTAAAGTTATTAAGAGGTTATCATATGTCAAAAGATCAATATCAACAACAAGATCAAAAAAACATAGACACTGTATTATCAAGTGAAGCAAATTCATTAACAAAGATGCGGAATGATATAGTCAAACTCCTAGAGGCTAATAAACAATTAAAAGATAGCATAGAGCTAAAACAGCAAGTGGATGCGTTAAAGAAGGAAGCACCATCTTTACCTTGGTTTAAAAGATTCGTACAAATTATTCATCAAGTGAAATATCTTTTTATAAAAAATGATGAGCAAATTGCCGCAGAAAGGAGAGAATTCAACAAAGAGATACTCACATATGTTGACAATACATTAATAAAAGTAGGAAAAAAATCTTCATCTTTACAAGTAATCATCGATAAAGAATTACAAACAGGATTAGATAAAATTTTTAAAAAACTTAATAATAAATCATTATTCTCAGAACAATTGGAAAGAGCAGGAAAATTACAAGAACATTTGAGTAGTTTAGCTGTATCCCAAGAAGATTTTAGGGGAATTGTAGAAAAAGCTTATAATGCTAATGAGGCTGTAGCATTAATGCACGAAAGAACACAGCTAACACAAATACAACAAGATATAACCAAGCTGATAAATGCTAATGATAAGGTTCAAGGGCTGCTTACTATAAAACAAGAATTAGCAAAATTGCGACAAGAATTACCATCAACTTGGCTAGACAACCTTAAGAAATCTGTTGCAAAAATCAAAGAGGCTTTCGTAAAAAATCCAGAACAAATTTTAAAAGACAGCATAGTCAAAAACGAGGCAACGTTACGCTATGTTGATAATGCTTTAAAAACCACTGGTAAGATCATAGAAAGTTCAAAATTAGCTAGAAAGAATAAGTTACATAAAGAATTAGAGAAGTTGGGAAAAAGGGGGGTATCAAGCGATAAGTTAGAACTTTTAAGTAGTGCAATTGACTCGACTTTTGCAAAAACAGTTGCTATTTCAGGACCATTATTTACTATGGATCAACAGCAGTCTCAGTCCCAAGCCCTCCACTCATCAATGCCTAATCTGCAAACGACATCACTACCTCCATCACCACATCTAGCTAATACGTCATTACCTAACCTAGCTGTTCAGCAACCAAACGTTGCAGAGGCAATACCTCAAGCACCACCTTTACCTGGAAAGTCTGCCCAGCAAGCAGCGATACACTCTATACCGCGACCAACACGTCCAGCTCCACCGCCACCTCCTCCACTAACACATGCTACGTCGTTACCTGATATACATGCCCCAAAACCAGAAGAAAATGTTAGACGAGCATCTACGTCATCGCAGGAAAAAAAACGTCAAGCTCCACTTCCACCAACACAGGCTACGTCGTTGCAGAATCTAGCTACTCAGCAACCAAATGTTGCATCAGCAGTAATACCTCCGGCACCGCCGCCTCCACCTCTACCTTCACCCCATGCGGTACCAGGTTTACAGCATGGTGCTCATCAAGTAGATACGCAAATAGTACCACCACCAGCAGCAGAGCTTAATATACCTATACCGCCACCACCATTGCCAGTGGGAGGATTTAATCCACCGCCACCACCACCTCCTCCTCCGGCACCTTCAGCTGAGCAACCTAAGAACCCAGTAGAAGGGCAAGAGAATCAAGAATTAAGGGAGGGGGGTACGCAATCAAAAACAGACATACCCAACCGAGGTGATTTGTTCGCTGCAATTAGGGCTGGAATCAAACTAAAGGACCCATCAGAAAGAGTAGAAAAAGAAAAAAGAATAGAAAAAGAAGAAATAAAGAAAGACGGTGGCATAGGTGAAGTTAAACCAGAAGCAGTAGGCGATATAGGTTCGGCACTGAGGAAAGCGATGGAAGATAGGGCAAAGGCATTCCAATCAAATGATGACGATGACGATGATGATACACACGATCATGCTGAGATTATGAACTTAATTAAAGATGATCTTGTGAAGTTTATTAACAATGAAAAGGTCGATGGCTTTACTCTCATTAGTAAACTTCATGATGAATTTCCGAATGCTAAAGATATTAAGAGTAAGAAAGAGCTAGTTGAATTTGTTAATGCTGATTTTGGCGAGTGGGATAAAGATGATCAAGTTAAGGAGGACAAACAAAATGAAATCATTGACAAGCTAAAGAACATTAAAAAACAACATGACCAAGGTTCTATTAACTTATCAGCTAAGCCTGTTATTAACGTACAAAAGGGAGAAATCCCTACAAACTTGGTAGCAGAAGCTCAAGCTATTACAGCCAATATTACCAAAACTGAGAATGTTGCAGGACAAAGCAGTAAACCACCCGCACCACCTATTCCCCCTAAAGCTCGATCTCCAGGAAGTTTTGCAAAATAAGAGCAGTGTACTAGTGTTGGGGTTAAGTAGGTGTATCAACGACGTCTATTAGCGAGGAGCCATTTTAGTGGCATTGATGCAATCCAAGAAAACTTATGGTATAGACCAATGAATAATCTGGATTGCTTCGTCGGCTTATGACCCTTCGCAATGACGTCAATTTGCTGTGGATAAATGCTAATCCGGTTAGCTATAAACTCAGAATAACAAAACAATCGAACCAAGAAGACTATTTTACTCTTGACTATTTGTTTACTTACTTTTATTATGATCGACAATTTGTAAATAATACAAAAAGGTTTGATAGTCGTGGCTAAAAAAAATAAAAATGTTTTGGTAAGACTTGTTAGTACAGCTGGTACAGGGTATTTTCTGGTAAAGAAACGCAACCCTAAAACCCAAACTGAGAAGTTATCATTTAGAAAATATGATCCGGTAGTTAGAAAGCACGTTCCTTTTAAAGAAGAAAAGATTAAGTAGTGAAATAGTAGGTATATGGCAACAAAAATTCGTTTGGCAAGAGGTGGGGCAAAGAAACGTCCTCATTATAGGGTGGTTGTAGCAAATGCAACAGCTCCTAGAGATGGTGACTTTTTGGAGAAGGTAGGTACTTATAATCCAATGCTTGTCAAGGGTGATGCAAATCGTGTAATTCTAAAATCTGATCGTATAGAATATTGGTTAAGTACTGGTGCTCAACCTACAGAGCGTGTGGCAAAGTTTATTGAAGAAGCTGGTATAGCACTCCCAGCATCAATCAAAAAGAAAATGGAAGTAAAAATTAAGAGTCGTAAAATAAAACCTCCTAAGAAAGAGTCAAAAAAAGCTTAAATAACATGCCATCATTGCGAAGAGGTGTAACTGAAGAAGTAATTATAAGTCTAAAAACGTCATTGCGAGAAGCCACAAAGCGGCGACGTGGCAATCCATAAAAGTAACCAAAAATGGATTGCTTCTTGGCTTAAGCCTCCTCGCAATGACACGGTTATTTTTTCGTAACTTTTAAATTGCCATGATGACCTCTAAAACCGCTTCCTCTTCTAACTTTCGACAGCTGTGGTACCTTACGCAGGAATGACAAAAGGGCAAGGTAATGACACTAAAGGTCACACTAGCTTTTTCTTATTTGCCGGATTAGCTCAGTGGTAGAGCAACCGCCTTGTAAGCGGTAGGTCGTCAGTTCAAATCCGACATCCGGCACCAGCAAGTAACAAAATTATGTCTGTAATACATAAAACAATTCCTTGTAGATTTATCAACTATTTGAAGTTCTATAAATTAGATCTTGCAATTGTCATGTTGGCATTATTATGTGTGTCAATTTCGTTGCTAGCAATAGGTGGGGCTTTTAGGCAGTTAATTGATAATGGGCTAAAGGAAAATTATCTACAATCAATAGACTTCCCGCATAAGTCAAAGAAGCTCTCGGGATTTTTAGAAGAAACGAAGCCGAGTACCGCAGCGTACATAGACGATTGTTACGGAGCGGGGAGAGTTTCGACGACAAAATCATCAACTAGATTGACTTATGCGGAAAGTCTAATAGATCAATCAATATTATATATTAGTATTCTAATATTAATTTTTAGTGTAGGTAGTTTTTTTCGTTCTTATTTCATTAATAATATTGCTGAAAAAATCGTTAGTCAAATTAGGCAAGAAGCTTATAGTAATATAATTAATTTCGATATTGTTTGTTTTGAAGAACTAAAAATTGGCGATATCATCTCCCGCCTGAGTATAGATATAGAGCTTATTTCTAAGTTGATTATCAATTTCCTCTCTTTCTTTGTTCGTAACTCGATAATGCTAATTGGTGGAATTATCTTAATGTTCTATCAGAGTCCTAAACTCGCTGCGATTGTCATTATTATTATACCATTATTATTGTTACCACTAATAAAATTTGGCAAATATGTACGAAATTTATCAAAAAATGTTCTCAAATCACAAGCCGATATTACCGCTAATTTAGAAGAGAGCGTATCAAATATTTGTGCGATACAAGCTTTTAATCAGCAGGCAAATAAAATAGCAACTTTCAATAAGCAAATTTCTGATTATTTACAACATGCAGCAAATCGATTAAAAATCCGTTCGGTATTTTTTGCTTTAGCTATTTCAGTTATATTATTCTCTATCACTATAGTTATATGGATAGGTAGCAGAGATATAGCACAGGGTCATTTATCATCAGGTCAAATGATATCATTTATTTATTATGCTATAATCGTTGGCGTAAGTAGTGGAGGTATTTTTGAGCTTTTAAGTGAGGTACACTCATCTCTTGTAGCCTCGGAAAGGATTTTTGCTCTTATAGATTATACTTCCAACAATCAACGTACAAATATTCCAATGGATGATTATCAAGATGATAAATCTTCTCCAGATCATTTGAGTATAGAGTTTAAGAATGTAAGTTTTGCATATCCATCAAGACTAGACAATTTAGTTATAGATGATTTGTCATTTAAGATAGATAAAGGTAAGTTTATTGGTATAGTTGGCAGATCAGGTGCCGGTAAAAGTACCATTATGCAGTTAATGTTAAAATTTTATTTTCCTGAAAAAGGGATAATTAGAATTGCTGATCAAGATATATCAAAGACTCATGACCATCAGATAAGACGCATGATTGCCTATGTTCCACAAGATTCAAGTATTTTTTCTGGTACGATTAGGTCAAATATTGCTTTTGCTAAACCTGATGCGAGTATGGAAGAAATAATAGAAGCAGCTAATAGCACCGGAATAATGGATTTTGTCCAAAATCTTAAAGAAGGGCTAGATACTGAAATTGGTGAGAAGGGTATTAGATTATCTGGAGGACAAAAACAACGAATAGCTATCAGTAGAGCAATTCTATATAACCCAGAAATTTTACTTTTAGATGAAGCAATGAGTGCTTTAGATAGCGAGAATGAACAAAAATTACTGAGTAAATTGCAAGAAATAATGAAAGGCAAAACTATATTATCGATTGCCCATCGTATTTCAAGTATAGAACAGGCTGATGAAATTTTGTTAATTGATCGTGGAACGTTAATTGCACGGGATACCCATGCTAGATTGCTAGAAAGATGTAAAATTTATAAAATAATCTGTCAAGAACAATCAATAAATTTGTAAAGAACCATTATAATAATAGATATTTTAACTAAAATGACACATAGTTATCATATTAATAATTTATTTTTATATTGGAAGGCAATTTTATCCATTATTTGACTTGAATATTACACAGTTTAAGCTAGAATCACCAATACAAAAAATGAGGTTTATTATGAAAAATTTATTAACTATTATTCTAACTTTAGCTTTCTCTATTTCTGCTTTTGCTGGAGCAACTTCTGAGAAAAAAGAGACGAACACTAATCAGCAAGAAGAAAACGTGGATGAAGATTCAACCGCGAAGAAAAAAAAGGAAGAAGAGAAGAAGTAATTTCTTTATTCTACAGGCTGGCGTAGGATATTTTCTATGCCAGCATTTTGTTTGGAAGGCTATGAAGCAGTGTCAATCCCTTGTGACTTCTTGTCATTCACCCTAGGGGGCTGCCTGCGGTAACTAATTAATTATATTTTGAGCTATTTTTTGGCGAGAATAAATATGATTTTTAGAGGAATAGTGTACCTATTCAAGAAAATCATGTTTATTCACAGCCAAAAATAGGTCAAAATATAATTAATTAGTTATCCCAGGCAGCCTTCTAGTACCCTTGCCTAACTTATAGCTTGTTTCGTTGCCGCTAAAGCGATTCCTCGCTAATAGACGTTTTGTGCTTTTCTGCAATTGCTCTTTTAAAACTCACTTATGCACAAGGATTTAAAGGAGATGCTTCTACCCTCGAACCACAGCGTACTATAATGTACGTGAGGATTCGAATACCGCATCATTGTCCAAATTACCAGCAGGAGTAGAGTCTCGAAAGGTCTAATTTTTAAATTGCCATGGGGTTTATGCATAAGGTGAGTAATTTAGTAAATCAGGAATTTTCAGTTACTGAAATTTCTAGTAAGATTAAGGAGTTGCTAGAAAATAACTTTGGTTATATTAGAGTAAAGGGAGAAATTTCTGGTCTTAAGATAGCAACTTCTGGTCATGGTTACTTTAATCTTAAAGAAAATACAGCTGTTCTAGCCTGTACTTGTTGGCGTCCGGTACTTGCCAAAATTCAATTTACACCAGTTGACGGTATGGAAGTGGTAGCCATCGGCAAACTATCTGGATATGCAGGAAATTCGCGATATCAGTTATCGGTAGAAGTCCTTGAGCCTGCAGGTCTTGGGGCTATTATGCAAATTCTCAAGGAGCTGCAAGCAAAATTAGAAAAAGAAGGTATCTTTAATAAACCCAAAAAACCATTACCTTTTCTGCCTAATAAGATTGGTGTAGTTACCTCAATGACTGGGGCGGTAATTAGGGACATTATACATCGTATTAATGATCGTTGTCCGTCTCATATACTAATATGGTCAGTTGCTGTTCAAGGCGGAAATGCTGCAAGTGAAATTGCTGGGGCAATTGAAGGATTTAATAAATTAGAGCAAGATATAAAACCTGATGTTATAATTGTTGCAAGAGGCGGGGGTTCTATAGAAGATTTATGGACCTTCAATGAAGAGATAGTAATACGTAGCGTATTTAACTCAGATATTCCTATTATTTCGGCAGTGGGGCATGAAGTAGATAACACTTTAATTGATTTAGTAGCTGACAAACGAGCTCCTACTCCCACCGCTGCAGCTGAATTTGCTGTGCCTGTACTTTCAAATTTAAATCATACAATAAGTTCGTATTATGACACATTGCTCAACCGTATTAATCAGCTACTTAGATACGAACAGCAAGCCGTTAACTCCAATACTGACATTTCCAGAAGTCTAACTACTTATATAGATTATAATCAACAACTTCTTGATGAACTCAGTTTTAGATTAACGGATTCTTTGCCGAATTTACTTAGATTTAAAGTGGCAAAACTTGACTCACTAAATATAGAAATATTAAATCCTCTGAAAATAGTTGACTATAAGTCGTTAGAATTAGAGCATCAATTTAATTATACACTAAAATCTATTAGCACTAAGTTAAAAAACTATGAGCATCAACTAAATTTAAATAATCTACTACTTACCAGTTTAGACTACAAAACCGTACTAAAACGTGGCTTTACGGTAATTAAATCAGCAGATGGAGAATTCATAACATCAAAAGTTATGGCAAGCAAAAAACAAGAATTTAATATTAAATTTTTTGATGGTGATATATTAGTGTACACTATAAAATAGTGTATACTCTAATTAACTTGAAGTAGAATTTAATGAGGAGAGCTGTACACCATGCAAATACTTAAGAGTATCATCCCAATTATTATTATCTTACAAAACTTCTTTGCCTTTGCTGATCATAAGGTTGCCGATCCTACGGTGAATAGTACTCAAATATCTAATAATCTCCTTGACACATATTTTACTCAATGTACTGAAGAAATAGCTGATAAAGAAAGTTTGCTTGTTGATTGGTATCCATTGGAACCCTACCAGTTTAGTTCTATAACTAGAAGTGGTAACTATAATATCACCGGTTTAGATATTGAATTAATCAATGCTATTAGTAGCAAAATTAACATTGGCATACAATATGCTGGTTCTGCCTGGGAGCGAGTAATATCCAATATCCAACAAGGTAAAAGTGATATGGCAGCAGGAGTCAATTATACTGATGAGAGAGCAGTTTTTGGCAATTTCTCTATTCCATATCGATCTGCAGAAGTTTCCTTATTTACTTTACGTTCAACAATAAAACATCTGAATTTTAAGAATACAAATGAATTCCTGGCTCAGATACGTTTACTAAATTTCCGTCTTGGTATAATTAAAAAAGCTATGTATGGTGACACAAGAACAACTGAATACCTAAATCAGGTTAGTAATAACGACATCATCATTAAATATGAAAGTAATGCAGAGTTATTTAAGGCACTGCTACGTAATGAGATTGATGGGTTTCTTGATGACAGAATCGCAGGGGTAGCTCTTACCTTAAACCATGTAGAAAAAGATCAAGTAGAAGAGATACCTACTGGGATTAAAACCCCTGTGCATTTAATGTTTAGTAAGAAAACCGTATCTCCTAACCTAATCGCACGATTTAACCATTCAATTAAAGAATTTATCAATAGTGATGAATATAAAAAAATTGTTAGAAAATATATATATCATACCTTATTGCCAAAATCTATTGATTCAACATGGTGTCATATTATTGGAGTTATAGGAAGTATAGCATTTGCAATTTCTGGTATCGTTATATCAGCAAAAACAAATGCTACGCTGTTTACTACTTTTGTATTAGCAATGTTGCCATCTTTACTAGGATGTATTTTACTCGATATTATAGTACACCATACCGATAGGAATATAAGTATTGTTTTAACCCCATATTATACTTTTCGTGTTTTTATAACAGTGCTTATTGGCTTCTCTACCATTAAATTGCTAGCTTATTATAACAAGCAATTATATGAGGATAATTTTATCCAAAAAATACGCAATAATACTCTTATTGTTTGTGATTCCTTAGGGCAAGCATCTTTTATGATAATTGGTGTTATAATCGTAATTGTACAAAAAATTGAACCGTTAGAGTTTTGGGGACCATCTTTCGCCTGTTTGACTTCTAGCGTCGGTATAATATTCCGGAATTTAATTGGTAAGCATGATAAAAATATAGAGTGTATACCTAGAGAAATTAATTTTGAAATATTAATATTGTGGGGTGCGATCTTTAGTATATTATTAGATTCTTATGCTTATAAGCCTGATTATAGTACAATAAAATACTCTATTGTTACAGTATTTGTAGGAGCTTTTGTTAGTAGGCTTTTAGTCTACTACTATAATATCCCAAACTTAACTTTTCGTTCGGATAATACAGAAATTCCTACAGATAATATAAAAATAAACTAAATAAATAATGAAAATGATCGAGATAATGAACAAATTTTTAAATATAATAATAGAAAACTGATGCCAACGGAGGTTTTTACAAATTTACTCAAGGAAGTTATATGTACAAATTTATAGATTTATTCTGTGGTATTGGTGGTTTTCGTATAGCTCTTGAAGAAAAAGGGATGGAGTGTGTTTTTTCATCCGATATTGATAAAGATGTGCAAGAAGCTTATAAAAGGAATTTCGGAGAAAAACCAATGGGTGATATTTCAGAGATTTCTGAGCGAAAAATACCAGAACATGATATTTTATGTGCCGGTTTTCCTTGTCAACCTTTTAGTATCTCCGGTAAACAGAATGGTCTACATGATATAAATGGTAAATTGTTTTATGAAATAATTAGAATTGCACAATATCATAAACCATTAATATTATTGCTTGAAAATGTTAAAAATATTATGAACATTGATAATGGTAATGTTATTAAAACGATAGATATAAAACTTGATGAAATAGGATATAAAGTATATAGGCATGTACTTAATGCATCTTTGTTTGGTGTGCCGCAGGCAAGAGAACGTATTTACTTTGTTTGTATAAGAAAAGATATTGTAGGTGATATTAAGGTTAAATATTCACCACCGAAGGAAACCAACAAGAAAATATACCTTGAAAATATACTTGAAAATAATGTCGATAAAAATTTGTTTATTGATAGAGATGATATAGTAATTGAAAAAGAGATTACAGATAGAAACCTCAAACCTTTACGAGTTGGTTATTTAAATAAAGGGGGACAGGGTGAAAGGATTTATAGCCCTTTAGGGCATTCAATTACATTATCAGCCTTTGGTGGTGGAGCTGGTGCAAGAACGGGTTTATATTATATAAATAATAATATACGTAGACTTTCAATTAATGAATGTAAATCTTTAATGGGTTTTTCACAAAGTCATTATGTAGCAGAAGGATTAAAAGGATATCAACAACTTGGTAATGCTGTTATACCAAGAATGATTGGTAGTGTTTATGATTCAATTAAAATATTGTAGTTATGAATAATAGAAATGCATATATAGGTAAAAATATTGAAACTCTTTTTAAAAATTCAATTATTGATCATACTGATGTAGTAAAGAAAATTCAAAATATCTTTGCTATTGATAGTAGATTGGTAACAACAATAAATAGCGATATTCATAATGAAAAAGCTGATGTTAAATTAGAATTTGCTTGCGGCAAAAACATTGATGCAAGCATTAAAGGTTATAAAAAGAGTGTAGCTTATAATCAACTTACAAGAACAACTCTAGCTATTTTTTGTAACAAGTTCAATTTAGATTGTATCGAATATTTACAAAACTTATTTATTAAGAAGGCAAAAAATTCAACAACAGTTAAATTATTTTCAATCGAAGAACAAGAAAAAGTCACTTCTATATTTAAACCAATAATAAAAGAGTTGATAGATTGGTCAATGTCGCATAAAAAAGCTCGTGAAATATTAGTATTGTATGAACGAGAAGATAGTATGATGCGTATTTATTCAATGAGTGATATATTAAAACATTTAGATTACACAATTACATTTACATCAAATGGTAATTTACTTGTCGGTAAAACTATTGTTATTCAAAGAAAAGGCGGCAACGGGCATCACATTCATGGTATTTTAGATAAAACAGACCCAAAACATCCTGGTAATAATATTCAATTTAAATTACGGGTTAATAGTTTTGTTGAAGAAATGAAAAGTTATGAAATTAGTAAATATTACATATAGCCTTCAAAGTGAAGAATCTTAAATGAAAATAGCTACTTGGAATATTAATTCTATAAGAATGAGACTACAACATTTACGTGACTTTTTAACGGAAGTAGATCCTGACATTGTTTTGTTACAAGAAATAAAGTGTGAGACTGAGAAATTTCCTTTTGATGAATTATCGGACTTAGCATATAATTTCTATGTGCATGGTCAAAAATCCTATAACGGTGTTGCTATTTTATCAAAATTTCCAGCTGATGAAGTGATAAAAGACTTCCCGGCGATTAATTGTACTGATCAAGCACGAATGATAGAAATCACTGTACAAACTCCAATAGGTTTTTGTAGTATTACTTCATTATATGCACCTAACGGTTCATTGGTGGGTAGTGATAAATTTGAAATGAAATTAGGATTTTATGATAGTTTAATTAATTACTTACAATCCAAGAAATCTCTTGATGCTAAGATAATAATTGGAGGAGATTTTAACATTGCTCCTTTTGATATTGACGTATACTCAGCAAAAGAGTTACAAAATACTACTTGTTTTACTAATGAAGAAAAACAACGACTGAGAATTATTTTAAATTCTGGTTTTGAAGATTTATATAGATTATCAAACCCTACTAAGCAAGAATTCTCTTGGTGGGATTACAGAGCAGGTTGTTTTGAACAGAATAAAGGTATGCGTATTGATATGATACTTGCCTCAAGCAATGTTGCAGATTATTTAGATAATTGCTACATGTATTATAATTTACGAGCTAAAGTTAAACCTTCTGATCATATACCCGTTGTCGCCATCATTTAGTTAAATCTATTAACCAGAGGTTCCATAATATACTGCTCATAAATGAAGGGTTGCAAAGATAGGAGAGATATTAGACCTCTTGTAAAACTCTACTTCTGCTGGTAATTTGTACGTCGATGCGGTACTCGAATCCTCACGTACACTTAAGTACGTTGCGGTTCTGCGTTCCGCGTCTCCTTCAAATTCCTCAGCATAAGCGAGTTTTGCAAGAGGTCTATTATAGAGTATATGACATTATGAGTAAGAATGTATTGACAGAAGAACAAAGAGAAAAGTTGAAGGAACGTCATAAGACAGAACGAGACGGAAGGATATGTGATCATAAAGGCAGTTTTGATGTATGACGATGGGTATAGTAATGTAGAGATTGCTAAGGTACTACTCCTGAGCCACGAAGCAATAAAAAAACATGAGTCAATCACTCAATTAGACCCCTCCTCAGAACCGTACGTGCGGAACTACCGCATACGGCTCCCGAAAAGTAAGATAGGTGTATTAACCTTATTATTCTCATAACATCTCTAAATCAATAATATGTCCAAGATTATTGAACTAATATTTGTTGATTTTGTGATGCTAACAACTTTATACGTTTAAATTTTGTTAACCATGAGTTTCCGTCTCTGAGTACGG
>JAJIYL010000017.1 GCA_020881195.1 Rickettsia endosymbiont of Pseudomimeciton antennatum
AATTGTGGTAACTTCCATATGGGCCTCCTTATTGTTGTTTAGGATTCATTTCCTATCCTAGAAGATTAGCATTTGCTTCTCATTCTGTATATAGGGTAGGTCCATTCCATTATTTCTAATTACTTTCCTGGATTGCTTCGTCGACCTACGGTCTTCCTCGCTAATAGACAGTATATTGCAAAGTGCCTCCTCGCAATGACATCTGTGAATTTGGTGTAATTGTTAGTCGGGTTAGCTATAGAAGATGGATATAATTACTAATTATAAAAAATTATGACGAGAAAATATTGTTTCAAAATTGATAAACTCATTCGTGATTTAGTACCAGGAATTATGCACTCTCGTGGTATTTTGGTATCTGCACGCAGTATGAAAGGAGATGAATATATCCAGCGTCTTAAAGATAAATTGTTGGAAGAAGCACAGGAAGTGATTGAGGCAAAAACACCAGATGAAGTTTCTGAAGAACTAGCTGATTTGCTTGAAGTGATTTATGCATTAGGCAAAGAACACAACTTATCGATGAAACAAATTGAAGCAAAGCGTCTTGTTAAAAAGCAGAAAAATGGTGGTTTTGATAATCGTATTTATAGCTCTTACATAGAAATACCCTCTGACAACAAAGATATTGGTTATTTTTTAGCTAGACCAGAAAAATATCCTGAAATAAAACTATCTGATACGAAATAATTAGATTTTAGCATTTTTTTAGCTCCTATTTTAAATATTCAATGCTCCACGATATATCTCTATTAGACTATCTTCTTCAGCAAGATCGTCTTTATCTTTTTTCTTGAGTTTCAGAACATGTTTAATTATCTTAATATCATAGCCTTTATGCTTGGCTTCTTCATAAGCATCCTTTATTAGATCAGTTAACTCGTTTTTCTCTTCCTCTAGCTTCTCAAGCTTACTGATAGTGTCAACTAAATCTTGTGAATCGATTATCTCTGTCATAATTATTATAAGTATTTTAAATATTAGTAAAATGTAAATTTAATACCAACCACAATGGATGGTTTATTTGCTAAAAAACAAATAATTAAAGTAACAAGCTATTCTCTTCAAAAATCCTACTTTGTCAATTGATTCTTTAGCAAGAATATCTATTTCTTGAGCATCATTGTCAATAGTTACACTTACTTTACCGACAATATCACCAGCCTTTAGAGGAGCTGAAAGAGTCGGCGGTATTGATATTTTTATATCAACTTTCCCTTGGTTAGAACGTGGTACAACCATTGATAATTTTTCTGCTGTTACAAGCTGTACTGTATCTCTTACGCCAAGCCATACATCAACTTCTTTTATTAAATCACCTTTATCATAAAACTTTTTGTGAATAAAATTTTGCTTAATCCAATCTAATAGCATCATAGCTTCATTAGCTCGCTTTTTCATAGAGCTAAGACCGTTAATAACCATAATATAGCGACGCCCATCATCTACACAGGATGCTACCATACCATAACCCTCATCATCAGTATATCCTGTTTTAATGCCATCACATCCAATATCTTTGTATAATAAGAGATTGCGGTTTCCTTGAGTAATAGGCTGACCCTTTTGATCTTTACCGAAAGTAAAATATTTTTCACTATAAATGTGGTAAAATTCTGGGTGGTTTTTAATAAGAGCCCTGCTAAGTAGCGTGAGATCATAGGCAGTACTATAGTGATTCTCTGCTGGCCAACCACTGGCATTAACAAAATGAGTATCCTTCATACCTATTTTCTGTGCTTGTAAGTTCATAGCATCGACAAAATTTTCTTCTGTTCCGTACAGCCCTTCAGCAGCTACAACACAAGCATCATTTCCTGATTGAATAATAATACCACTCAGAATATCTTCAAGACGTACCATTTCACCTAAAGGCATGAAAGACTTTGATCCCCCCATTCGCCAAGCTTTTTCACTGACAATAAAATGAGAATCAAAAGACACCTCGCTTTTCTGAATTTTCTCTTCAATAAGATAAGATGTCATTATTTTAGTCATCGATGAGGGAATCATACGCTCATAAGCATCCTTTTCCAGTAACACTTTACCTGTAACATAATCTATGATTATCGCTTGCTTTGCTTCAAGTGTTATTGCATTAGTATCAGGATGGCGAATAATATTATTATTTTCTTCTGTGCTAGATGTTATTGTTTTAGTATGAGACTCTGCTTTAACACTAACAATAGATGATATTAAGAAATAATGTATTAAAATCAAGTATAGTGTAAATATCGAAATTTTATAAATTTTGTTCATGCAATGTAATAAACCTTATATCTGTATATATAAACAACACTGCATTAAAAGTAATCAACACTTTTTGAAATGGTGCTATACAAGCCATCTTCTCTCTTAATTATATCGTACTCTCTTTGAGCTATTGAATCGATGAAGTGAATATTACCTGATATACCAGTATATGGAGATGTACTATTCAATGCCGCTAAAAATCGTTCTTCCGTAAATTTAGTATCTATATATTTTGATGTTATCCTTCCTAAATCATAAGCCACAGCATGCATGAAAGATAAATGGTTAATACCTATACTTTTAGCCCTTTCTATTATATTACTATTCACAATATTCAACGAACCAGTGAAGATAATATCTACCGGTTCAGAACAATCAATATTTATTCTGTTATCCCCTATTATAACTGCTTTTTTATCTAAATTATGCTTATGAATACTATCAAAAAGCAAATCTAAATTTTTACCATCATCCGACAGATAAATTACAGGTTTAGTTGCCGTATCCTCCATTTCATTTAAATTATCAACAGTATTTGAGACAGTTAACACCGCTTTTTCTATTGATTCTGGTATATTAGCATAAAATTCACTCCGCACTAAGGTAGAATTTTTTTGAATTAATATATTTTGGATAAGTTGGTTGGTTGTTTGTGCATAACGACCTGAAGGTAGGAGTGCAATAAAATTTTTATAATCATTATCTGCAAAGTAATTAATTATTTTTGTAAGCTGCTTTGACGGAGCATGCCCAAATACAAAAAGTTTCTTGTCTGCCAATACAGGATTATTGGACATGGTAATTATAAAAATATTATGTGTTTTAGCTTTGTTGGCAATTAGAGAAGTAAGATTTGAATATAGCGGTCCTAGAATAATTTTCGTTTTACGAGCTATTATTTTATCCATTGCAGCAAGTACCTGCTTTTCATTAGAGACATCATAAGAAGTGACATGGACATAAGTTTTTAAACCATCTTCTAGACCCATTTTAATTAACTGATTATATTGCTTACCTAATGTAGAATTTTCTCCTGTTAAAGGCATTAAAATAGCCACTTCTAGAGTTTCTTGCACAACTTCTTTTGGTGTAGGAACAACTTTTTTATTAGATTGGCAAGAAAATAAAGAAACAAGACATATAAATGATAAGATGACCTTTAAAAAATTTTGCTTTATATTGCTCATAATACTTACTTTATCTTATATTTAGGCTACGTAAAGTGAACTTTAAAATTCCTTACATTGGGGTTAAATCATGATCTTCAAACCAGGACTATACATTGTTTCAACACCTATTGGCAACCTAGATGATATAACAATTCGGACTTTAGAAACACTAAAAAACTCTACAATTATACTGTGCGAGGATACCAGAATATCAAGAAAATTACTAGCAAAACATAATATAAAGACCAAGTTACAAATATATAATGATCATAGTGATCATCAAGAAAGAGAAGTTATCCGTACACTCATTGATAATGGTGCAATAGTTAGCCTAATATCTGATGCTGGGACACCATTAATATCTGATCCTGGTTATAAATTAGTCAGACAGTTAAGAGAGCTTAATTATCACGTAGATGTTATACCAGGTGTTTCTGCATTAACCACAGCTATAACCATTTCTGGATTACCGTCAGATCGTTTTTTATTTGCTGGGTTCTTACCAAAAACCATTGAAGGTAAAAAGAAGGTTTTTACAGAATTGGCTAGCATAAAAGCAACTTTGATTTTTTTTGAAACTGCTAGCAGAATAGAACAATCGTTACATACGGCGTTTGCTGTTTTTGGCAATAGAGAAGTATGTGTAGCACGTGAACTTACTAAATTTCACCAAGAAGTAAAGTCAGGGTTAATAGAAAACATTATAAATTTCTATAAACAGAATATTATCAAGGGGGAAATAGTATTGCTAATTTCTGGTACTTCTGAAGAGATTAATGCAGCCACTTTAGCAGATGACTTAAAGAAATTTATACATTTGTACTTATCTAAGGGGTGGAGTGCAAGAAGTATTACAGACATGGCTAATGAGAATTTTGGAAGAAGCTACAGCAAGAAAGAAATATATGCTACAGTTAACAGGATCAAGAATTCAAGTGATTAATTATAGTTAACCCGTTAAGGTTCTAGGAGGCTGCCTGCGATAACTAATTAATTATATTTTAAGCTATTTTTCGGCGAGAATAAATACGATTTTTGAAGGAATAGTGTACCTATTTCAAGAAAATCATGTTTATTCACAGCCAAAAAGAGCCAAATATAGAATTACTTTAGTTATTGCAGGCAGCCTCCTAGCCACCTTTTTAGCTTTTATTATTGAATTTAATTATTTGCATACCATAAAACCATTGGCAAAACCCCCAGCTACGGAAAAATAACCACGTCATTGCGAGGAGTCGCTTTGCGGCGACGCGGCAATCCAAAAAATGACCAGAAATAATGGAATGGACCTACCCTATATACAGAATGAGAAGCAAATGCTAATCTTCTAGGATAGGAAATGAATCCTAAACAACAATAAGGAGGCCCATATGGAAGTTACCACAATTGGTATAGATATTGCAAAAAGA
>JAJIYL010000018.1 GCA_020881195.1 Rickettsia endosymbiont of Pseudomimeciton antennatum
GCAATATCTATACCAATTGTGGTAACTTCCATATGGGCCTCCTTATTGTTGTTTAGGATTCATTTCCTATCCTAGAAGATTAGCATTTGCTTCTCATTCTGTATATAGGGTAGGTCCATACCATTATTTCTAATCACTTTCCTGGATTGCCGCGTCGCCGCAAAGCGACTCCTCGCAATGACGTTTAAGTTAGAAGCATACATTTCATTATCTATCATGCAATATCCAGGTTAGTATACACAACTTCATTGTCGCACAGAGAAGAGTTATTGTCTAATGTTTTTTAATCTGGTCATTTTAATAATATTGCTTGCAGTAATAATAGAATATATCAAGCACATAACCGATGCAACGCAGAGTCCAACACCAATCTCAATGATAAAAATACCAATATGTTGAGCTAGTAATTTATCATGTGCCAGAGAATAATAGTTTAAATAATTATCGTCAAATAATATTGATACCATACCGGTTAGGGCATAGATCAGTACTCCGGTAGTAGCCATAGCAACTAGTAAATCAATAGAGAAATATTGCCTTAATTTAAATTGACCATGGACTAAATCAAAACCAATTATCATAGAAGCAAATATAGTACCAGCCTGGAATCCACCCCCTGGTGATACCTCACCATTAATTTGAATATATAGAGCATATAAAAATATATAAGGTAAGATAAAAAGAATAATATGTTTTATAATAACAAAATTTTTAATCATCTTTAGTATTTTTTTGTGAAAATAGTAATAATACCGATATTCCAGCAATTAAAATGACGGCAGTTTCTCCAAGAGTATCATAACCTCTATAGCTAGCTAGTATTGCTGCGACAAAAGAGGGGATACCAATGTCACTTTTAGTATGTTCAATATAATATTTAGTTAGATGATTTTGCAATGGAGAATCTATAGTTCCATATTCTAATAAATCAAGCCCTGCGAAGGCGAGTACTACTATAAAAATTATACATATAATTGATGAACTTATTACTCGTGTTGGCTTAAGATTGCCGTTTTGTACGGTCGGCAATTTCCTTAAAAATCCTAAAAATACACAGCTAGATAAACAGGCACCAAGAGCTACTTCAGTCATTGCTACGTCAGGAGCGTCCATAATTAGATAAGATAAACCAATAAGCAAGCTAAACATAGAGCTTATTATCACTGTTTCTAATAAAGAATTACAAAATATCAGTTTAATTGATACGATGACAAGCATTATCAAGATTACTATAAGTAACCAACTAGCTAGTTGGAAATTTATTATGTCTGGTATAATAAATAAACGATCAATCATTTTAATTCTTTTGTGTTAGTTTTGCTTAATATGGCAGCCTTGCCCATTGCATGAGTAGATACCGGGTTTAATATTAAAATCAATATAGCTGCAAAAACTAATTTAAAAGAGCTAGTAAAATCATGTTGTAAAAATGCAAGACCAACAAGTGATAAAGGGACACCGCAACATTCAATTACACTGGTAGCATGAATTTTTGTATAAAAGTCAGGAAATCTAAAAAGTCCAACAATGCCGGAAAATATTGCTATAATTCCAAGTAGGATTAATCCATAACCAATAACAAATATCATAAATATTCTCAGAAATTAAATTTATAACTAACCAGACGTTCGTCTATTAGCAAGTAAGTTATCTTTTATTTTCAGTAGTATTATAGCATGTGCATTAACTTTTTTAAATAGGGTTTTATAAAAGGCACAACAGGTTCTGGTATATTATCAAAAGAAAAAAAATCAAGTTTTTCAGATAAATGAGGCTCTTTATTTGAAATAATACCTTTAAATTTATTTATTTTAAAACAATAATTTAAATACGTTTCTTTATTATCTAAATTTTGACTATAATATGGATTTAAAATTAAATCCATATTATCTAATTGTGTTAGTATTCCAATTTCCTCTCTGGCTTCTCTTTGTGCGGCAATTTTTGGAGATTCATTTTTGTTTATCTTGCCTCCTGGAAGGGCAAAATAACCAGCAAAGGCAATTGTATTCATACGCTTCATCAAAAGAATCCTGTTATCGTAAGATATAATGACCAAATGCACTAGTTTAATTAAGCCACTCTTCTTCATTTCATATACCATAACTTATAAATAATTAATCTCATTTAATATTCTCAAATAATTAAGCCCTGTTTTTATTTATATCAATATATCGTGAATAACTATTACCTTTATTATATACAGTATATGGTAGTAATCAAACGTCATTGGGAGAAGCTACTTTAGTAGCATTGAAGCAATCCAAAAAAGTAATTAAATGGATTGCCACAACCTACTTGAGTGGTCTCGCAATGACAGAATAATGTTTAGCTATAGCAACAAACACTATTCTCCTTGAGCAAGAGAATAACCCGCTTTCCCATCAAATTCAAAGAGATTCTCAATTTTAATAAAATCTATTTCTGCCTTGCTTAAAGATTCAAGTAAATGGGCTATAGATAAATGGGTTATTCTTTCCCCATCCTTCTTTGCCATAAAGCGGCAACACCAATGATCAGATAATAATTCAAATCTCTCATCCCTGGGCCATAATTTAAGTCCCATGGAAGATACGGTTTTTAATTCTAAGTCACCTAAACTGATAGTTTGAATTTTTTCCGCTACCTCATGGGCAGTCAATGCCACCATCTGTATGAATATATCACTACCTACCAATTCTTTAACTTCTTTATTATTAATCGAATATATATGCTCAATAGTTTGTTGTTGAGCAACTACTGATGAATATGTGGCTGCTTTGAGGGTAGAAGGTTCGGTACCTAGTCTTTTCACTACTTCATCGGCAAATTCTTTAGTACCAACTTTTTTACTAGATATTTTGTCATTGTAAATATCTCCAGTATGAACCCCGTCCTCAATGGTTTTTTTCCAGGCATTTTCTATTAATGTGGCAATATCTTGTTGCCCAATATGAACTAGCATCATAATTGCTGCGTTAAGCAAACCAGAAGGATTAGCCAGATTACGACCGGCAATATCCGGGGCAGAACCATGTACAGCTTCAAATAAAGCATAATTTTGACCTATATTAGCAGAGCCAGCTAGTCCTACTGATCCGGAAATTTCTGCAGATACGTCAGATATAATATCACCATATAGATTTGAGGTTACAATAATGTCAAATAATTCTGGCTGAGTCGCTAGTCTTGCAGTGCCGATATCTATAAGATAATAGTCACTTTGAATTTGTTTATATCTACTGGCAATTTCCTCAAAAACTTTATGAAAAATCCCGTCAGAGAGTTTCATAATATTATCTTTACTAAAACATGTGACCTTTTTACGATTATTTTTCATCGCATACTCAAAGGCATATCTAATAATTCTTTCACTACCAACTCGGCTAATTAGCTTAAGAGACTCATAAACATTATGAGTCTGACGATATTCGATTCCTGCATATAAACCTTCAACATTTTCCCGCACTATAACCACGTTTAGATTTGGATGTAATGTTCTAACAAAAGGAGCATAAGAAATAGCAGGGCGAATATTAGCATAAAGAGATAGGGCTTTTCTAAGAGTGACATTTAAACTTTTATACCCACAACCTAAAGGAGTGGTAATAGGAGCCTTTAGAAGTATCTTAGTTCTTGCCAATGATTGCCAAGTATCTTGTGCTATCCCTGAGCTATAGTGCTTCTGGTATAATTTTTCTCCTACTTCCACCACCTCTATACGTATTCTGGCAGAAGCTTCCTTTAAAATATATAGTACCGCTTGCATTATTTCTGGACCTATACCGTCACCATAAGCCACTGTAATAGGGGTAAATTCTTTCATTATAACCTCTAGCAAATTAGATTAACCTAAATTTGATATAATAAGTTATGCCAAATTCGATTATACTCTTCTGCTTTGAAGAATTGTTTTTTTGAAAATATCAGGGACTCGCATACTCACGTACCTCATGTACGCTGCGTATGCTCGCCCCTCATTTTCAAATCCAATTCTCCAAATCATTTGAGTATATATCTATGAATATAACAGATTTTTTTGATCCACTAATAGCTGTTTTCATTATTTTTGCGGTATTGCTTATTTTTTTGTGAGCATTCACAGAAAAAAGTTAAAGCATAAGACGTCTATTAGCGAGAAGGCTTAAGCCAAGAAGCAATCAATTCCTGGTCACTTTTTGGACTGCCGCGTCGCCGCAAAGCAGCTCTGAGCCATGACGTTTTGTACTTTAACTTTTTTTCCGTGAACTCTCACCTTTATAACTAATCTTCTGCATTTTCAGCTATTAATTGAACTTCTATATTATCATTTCGATTATTTGGTATATTTCCATTCATCATCCCTTGTTGTAAGGGAAACTCTTCTGCTGGATTATTAGAATCATAATGCAACCTTATAATTTCCATTATCTTACAAAGACCTCCATACAAAACTGTTGCCACTAATATTAGTACACCAAGAGCCACAAATTCTTCAGCAATATATTTCCAATTATTACCAGAGAAAGTATTATTATTTTTTAACAAAGGACTATTCTCATTTTTATTATTAAGGTAGACCATAGTTATACCTCCATTATTGTTATATGTTTAAAAAATTTTCCAAACTCTTAAGTTGCAGTCATATTTATAGTCACTTATACTCAAATGATGTGAACACTCACACTCTTTATAACCCAGCTTCTACTTCTTCAGCTATTAATGGAATTTCTATATCATTATTTCGATTATTTGGTATAGCCCATTCATTATCCCTTGTTGTAGGGGAAACTCTTCTGCTGCATTATTAGCATTATTAGAATCATGACCCAACATCTCACATTTTATTATCTTACAAAGAGCTGCAAAAACAATCATTGCCCCTATTAGTCCCAAAAAACCTGCAAATCCTTCAACAAGACCTACAAGACTTATCTGATCATCACCAGAAAAACTATTCTTACTTTTTAAAAAAGTACCACTCTTATTTATATTATCAAGGTAGACCATAGTTATACCTCCATTATTGTTATATGTTTAAAAAATTTTCCAAAGTCTTAAGTTGCAGTCATTATTATGTTTGTTATAATTAACCAAAATAGCTCAATTAGAAAACACACGTATGGCTTAGTCATGACAGAAAATAATTCACTTATTAACTGATGACACGCTACTACTTGCTATAACATCCTCTAATATTTTATAACCTGACTCTATTTTTAATAAGGCAATGATTGTTGATATGTCCAGCAAATATTTTGTCAACAGAATCTAAATATTTATTAGTTTCTATTTTTGACGTTTTTGATATATACCTAATAATATCATTCTTTAGAAAATAATACTATATGATAAGAAGAATAATTATATTTACTATCATTACAATTTCATTGCTAATATGCTCTATATTAGTTGCTGTAAACTCTGTTGACTATGATTCTGTCAGTAATAGTTTTGTCAATGAATTAAAAATTTCTCCTCAAAATCTAAAGAACATAAAAATAACTAAATTTCCTGTACCCTATTTGACTATTGAGCAGATAAAAGAAGAAGGAAAAATGGAATTAGGAAATATAGAAATTCACTTTGCCCCGTGGTCATTATTAACTCTCAGACCAAAAATTAGTGCTGTAACCATATATAATGCCACAATATATTCAGATGAACAAGATTTGGACATTATAAACCATGATAAGATCATTATCTCTTTTATAACCAATGGTATAATAGATATAAATTTTGATATTAAAAATCTGACTATTCTAAATAAAAATAACCAACCCTTTATCACTTTAAATAACTGCTCTTTATCTAAAAATAATCCTATTTCTAATAGAACTTCATTCAAAGGAGATGGGGGATATGTGGGACAATTGTCAGGATTCTTTGAAAGAAAGGGCAACCAAACAAATTTTGACCTTACTATCGCTAACGATGACTATAATTTTCACCTGTTAGAAACCTATATAGACTCTAAGCTGATAAATGGCAAAGCAGAATATTTAATTCAAAATTTAGCTGATATATTACATATTCTTATACCAGATTTAGACTCTTTATTTAGAAAATTTAATCCGAATGAAAAGATAAATATAAAATTTGATATTTTGCCTACTCCCCAATTACTTAAGCTAGAAAACATAATTATAGATTCTAATTCGCTGGCAGGTAACGGTTCAATATATTTGAACAAAAGTGACAAGGTCACTAGTATAATAAAATTATATTTTCCTAAGATAGACGCAAAATCACTGATTACCTCATCAAATAATATTAAACAATTTAGTAATTCAGTCTTTGGGTTAAGGTTTCTCTTTGATAATAAATCAATCATAACCAATATTTTAGTTGATCAAATAATATTAGATAATGATGAGGTATTAAATAATACCAAAATTTTGCTTAATTTAGATAAAGGGGTATTAGTGGTTAATGATTTTTCTGGTACAATAAAATCCGGAGGAAATTTTCAATTTATAGGCAATGTAACTCAAAACTCAGTACGGAGTGCGTTTGACGGCACAATTTACCTGCAACATAATGATCTTAATTCTGTATTGAATATTTTAGGTTATCAACAGGCAGTGAGTGAAAAGCCTACAGCTTTTATTTTATCTTCAGATTTAAAACTAACTTTAATAGATATATATTTACAAAATCTTATGCTAAAAACTGAGAATACTAAAGTTACGGGTAATATTACGGCTAGATTTATTGGTTCTATACCACATTTTATAACTATTCTTGACTTTTCCTCGATAGATTTAAATAGGGAAGATTATCCGATAATCTCACCAATGGTAAAATTTGCCAAAAGTTTGTCAGAAAATATGAAAGATGAATCATACTTGACTAAATATATTCCCATTAGGACAATTAATTATTTAGGTAATTTTGATATCACGATCAATGATATACTTATGGGAGATAATTCATTTGGTAAAGCATATATATTAGCAAATATTTCACCAGGTAATATTGAAATTAGTAATCTTGATATAAGAACCAATAGTGATTACATCAATCTTAGTGCTAATTTGTTAGCAAATAATATTAAACCACAATTAAAAGTTACAATAAATGATGGCTCTCTTAATGTTAACTATTTAACTGCTGAATATTTACTTAATCTACGGAATAAATTATTGAATGAATTTGATTTAGAAAAAATAGAGTTAAAATTAAATTGTGCATTATCAAAAATAACGCAGGATGATCTAGTATTACAAAATATTAAACTTGCTTTGGCAAATAATAATGCTTTATTTAAGATTAGTAACCTTGAAGCAAATCTACTTTTGGGTAAATTAAAAGCAGAAGGTAATATCCTATTAGATCCTTACACTCTGAGCTTTGTTTATGCACTGAATTCTATTGATTTAGCTCAATTATCTAATATTTTGCCAAAAGGATTACTGGACAATCGTGGTAGGATGAGCGTAAATGGAGCAATTACCACTAATGGTGATAGTTTAAAAAAATTGTTATATGAGCTTAATACTCAATCAGATTTTGTAGTAAAAAATGCTAAGATCAACAATTTTTCCATTGATTCATTTATAGAAAAAGTTAATAATAAAGATTATAATTTGAAATATTTAAAAGAGGATTTAGCCCACGCTATGTATCAAGGGCAAACTGAGTTGGATAGTTTGCATGGCAACGTTCAGTTAAAAAATGGCATAGTTACAATAAAAGACATAGTATTTAATACGAAGTATAGTAGCGGGTCTGCATCATCAGTTGTAAATATATATAATTGGGACATGGCATTATCTTCAATATTATCTTTCTATGTAGCAGATTTAAAACTTAATTTAAACGATTCTAGTAATCAAAATACTCCTATAAATCTTAAAATAAAAACATCAGGTACTATGTTAGACCCTATAAAAACGTTAGATGAAACTGAATTAACAAAGGCTTTAGAGAATAAAAGAAAATCTACAGCTACAAAACAATAAAGGTTATACTCAAATGATTTGAATAATTGGAACGTAAAACAAGGGGTGAGCGAGCGGAGCGTACAGCTAGTACGTGAGTACGCGAATGCCCCGAAGTTTTACGTTCCAATTATTCAAATCATTTGAGTATATTATTAAAAATTTTTAAGGATTACAGTTTAGAATAATTTTTTATCTTAACGATATTTTAATCTTGCTATGACTTGTAATATTGTTATATCTTAACAAGATATATTCCTAAAACATATAATTATGTTAATGCGATCACGATTATTGATATTTTTTTCCTGTATAATAACATTCAGTATAAGTTCATGTCCTGCTTATGCTGCAAAAAAGCCGGTATCTTTGCCAACTCAGACAAGTCTTGTTGTAGATTGCAAAACCGGTAGAATATTGCATGATAACAATTCTATGGTTAAAATATATCCAGCTTCATTGACAAAACTAATGACTTTGTATTTATTATTTGAAGCAGTAGAATCTGGCAGATTATCAATAAATCAAAAATTATATGTTTCAAAAAACGCAGAGAGAATGTTGCCCTGTAAGCTAGGGCTTAGAGCAAAAGAATCTATTACTGTAAGAGAGGCTATTTTAGCCCTAATTGTTAAATCTGCAAACGACGCGGCTATGGTCGTAGCTGAAAATATCAAAGGCAGTGAGGAAAAATTTGTTCAGTTGATGACTATTCGGGCCCATCAGCTTGGTATGAAAGATACTTATTTTAAAAACGCTTCTGGATGGCATCATCCTTGTCAAAAAACTACCGCTCGAGATCTTGCTAAACTATCTATAGCTATTAAGCGCGATTTTCCCAAATATTATAGTTATTTCTCTAAAAATAACTTTATTTTTAGAGGCAATATTATACGGGGACATAATAAAGTGAATGAAACTTATGAAGGAGTTGAAGGATTGAAAACCGGTTATACCATTCCAGCTGGCTATAATTTGATTACTGCAGCAACTAGAAACAATAAATCTTTGGTTGCTATTGTTACTGGTGGCAGATCTGCTGAATCTAGAAATCTGCAAATGGTAAAACTATTAGATACATATTTTGATAAACCTAACAGTAATAAGATAATGGCTAATAAATTGATAGCAAAGATAACGGTACCATCAAAAACATATAGAAAAAAAACAAAATCAATTAAAGTTGCAACAAATCTTAAAGTAAAAAACAAAAAAAAGCTGGATCGAAGTTAGGGGGGGTAACTAGCCAGATTAGCATTACTTCCGTCTATTAGTGAGGAACCGTGGCAACGAAGCAATCTAATGAGTGTGGATTGCCACGACTACGTAGTGGTCTTGCTAATAGACGTCTTGTACTTTTCTGCAATTTTTAAATTGCCACGAGGTTTATGCGTAAGGTGAGTTACTTAATGAATAGGGAGAATATAAAAGCAAAAATGAGCAGATTGATACAAGAAAAAAGGTTGCATATTCAAACTAATCTAACTAGAAAACAAAAAGAGGCTGTCTGGTTACTTTCAATTGGTACATTCTTAGAATATTTTGATCTGATGCTCTATATACACATGGCGGTAGTTCTTAATGAACTTTTTTTCCCTAAATATGACTCACATGCAACACAATTACTTTTAGCTTTTACTTTTTGTTCTACATATTTATTGATACCTATAGGGGGATTGTTTTTTGGATGGATTGGTGATAATATAGGGCGTAAAGCAACCGTTATTATCACCACTTTCATGATGGCAATTTCTTGTCTTATCATTGCTAATTTACCAACTTATGCTGAAATAGGTATCACTGCTTCTGTGATTGTATCAATATGTCGTATTATGCAAGGTATGACTTCCATGGGAGAAATAATAGGGGCAGAACTATATTTGACCGAAACTATAAAATCATCACAACAATATTCAGCTGTATCACTATTGGCTTTCTTATCTGCATTAGGGGGAACATTTGCTTTGGGCATTGCATCTCTTGCTATCTCTTGCAATTTCAATTGGCGTTATGCTTTTTGGTTTGGTACATTGGTTGCATTAATAGGTTCAGTAGCTAGGACAACTCTGCGAGAAACACCAGAATTTGTTGATGCAAAACGTCGAATAAAAAGAATTTTTGCAGCCATTAATGAAGAACAAGATATACTAAAAAATGATCCTATTTGGACAAAGAAAGTTAATAAAATCACAGCCTTATCTTTTTTTTTAATGAATTGTGCTTGGCCGGTATGTTTTTATTTAGCATTTATTCATTGTGGAGAGGTTCTCAGAAATAATTTTGGTTATACGACTAAGCAAGTCATTCACCAAAATTTCTTCGTTTCAGTGGTAGAAATATTAGGAGTTTTGCCATTGATATATTTAAGTTATTATATATCCTATAGTGATTTCAAAAATCAGACTAGTAATTTTCTGTATTTTTATTTTGATTTATCCATACTTATTAAATAATGTTAGAACACCATTTGATATTTTTTTACTCCAGTCATTTATGATATTTTTTGCACTTCGTGTTACTCCAAGCATACCAATTCTTTACAAATATTTCCCTATCTTTAAACGCTTTACTTATTGTGGTTTTATGTTTGCTATAGCACGTACGATGATGTATGTTATCACATCTTTTGGGCTTATTTATTTAACTGAACATTTAAGTAATTATGGATTGCTGATTATTACAATTCCAGTCATGATCGGATATAGTTTTGGCATATCGCATTTTGAAAAATTAGAGAAAACAACTGGAAATTATCCTAAAAAGAAAAAATGGTTTCTCTTAATGAATTAGGTATACTCAAATAATGTCTATTAAAGAAGGTTTAATTTTTGTTGGTGTAGTACTATCAGCACAAGGAATAAAGGGCAATGTTATAGTAAAATCTTTTACCATACCAAATACTAATATCATTAAAATGAATTTAGTCGATGAATTAGGAGAAAAAATTGTTATTAAACTACTTAGTCAAAATTCTAAAGGTGATATAATATGTAGATTTAACCAAGTGAATAATAGGACATTAGCGGAAGGATTAAAAGGATGTAAGCTTTTTTGTCATAGGTCAGATTTCCCTTCCTTAAGTGAAGACGAATTTTACATTGAAGATTTAAGAGGTTTATTAGTACTAGATAGCAATTTAGTCACTATAGGAAAAATTACCAATATTTTTAATTTCAATGCAGGTGATATTATTGAAATTGAGTTTATCAGTGATAAAACAGTAGAGCTATTTCCTTTTAACAAACAGTTTTTTCCAGTAATTACTAAAGATCATGCTATTCTTATAAAATTCGAGTCATCCTGAAATAAATTCAAGATGACTCCAAAAGGTTAGTCCTCGCGTCGTTCTGATCTCTTCCGGTCGTTAGGATTCAACATTGCCTTACGAAGTCGGATTGATTTAGGGGTAACTTCTACCCTTTCATCACTTTGGATATAGCTGATAGATTGTTCTAACGTCATAAGAGTTGGTGGGATAAGACGCATAGCTTCATCTTTACCAGAAGCCCTAACATTTGATAATTGTTTAGCTTTCAGAGGGTTTACCTCTAGATCATTATCCCGATTATGTTCTCCTATAATCATTCCCTGATATACTAGTTCATTAGGGTTTATAAACATTTTACCACGATCTTCAAGATTCCATAGGGCATAAGCAACAGCTTCACCATCTCCATTAGAAATTAACACTCCATTACGCCTTCCTTCAATAGCCCCTTTATAGGGAGCATAACTATGGAAAACACGATTCATAACACCTGTACCCCGAGTTTCGGTTAAGAATTGACCGTGATAACCAATAAGACCACGTGATGGACCTAAAAATGTTACTCTAGTTTTACCGCCACCAGATGGACGCATATCAGTCATTTCTGCCTTACGTATGGCGAGTGACTTAACCACAACCCCAACAAAATCATCATCAACATCAACTTGGATTTCTTCAATTGGTTCTAATCTTTTTCCTTGTTCATCCTCTTTGAATAATACCCGAGGTCTACTGATTGATAGCTCAAAACCTTCCCGCCGCATAGTTTCAATTAATATTCCTAATTGTAGCTCACCACGACCTGCGACTTGAAAAGCATCTTTTTCTTCAGTTTGGCTGACCCGTATGGCTACGTTACTTTCAATCTCTCGCATTAATCTATCACCTAGAACTCTTGCTGTAAGCTTTGATCCTTCTCGTCCAGCAAGAGGAGAGTCATTTACCCCAAAGGT
The DNA here is from genome assembly GCA_020881195.1 of Rickettsia endosymbiont of Pseudomimeciton antennatum. Lineage (GTDB taxonomy): Bacteria > Pseudomonadota > Alphaproteobacteria > Rickettsiales > Rickettsiaceae > Tisiphia. Next base: position 12,123 of record JAJIYL010000018.1, read on the forward strand.
CATAGATAATGTTGGTGGGTCTATAGGTAAGGATGGCAGTGCTACCGTTATTTCAGGGGCACATATCGTATCTGCTACAGTAGCATCCTGAATCCCAGCAATGGCAATAATATCCCCAGCATATGCAACATCAACAGCTACACGTTCTAGTCCCCGAAATGAGAGTATTTTACTTATTCGAGCATTTTCAGTTGCCATATTATCACGATTAAGTACTTTAACATTTTGGTTAGTCTTAATTGTACCACTATGGATACGACCGGTAAGCACGCGACCAAAATATGGGTTATATTCTCTAGTGGTAACAAGCATAGAAAAGGGAGCATCACTATCAGCAATAGGAGTAGGCACATGAGATACTATCAAATCAAAAAGCGGAGCAAGGTCTTTTTGTTCATCTTCTAAATGACGCGATGCCCAACCGCTACGTCCTGAAGCGTAGATAATAGGAAAATCTAGTTGTTCATTATTTGCCTCTAATGCCATGAATAATTCAAATACTTCATCGACTACTTCACTTACTCTTCTATCAGGACGATCAATTTTATTGATAACAACAATTGGTTTCAAACCAAGTTTCAGAGCTTTTGACAACACAAATTTTGTCTGAGGCATTGTACCTTCAGAAGAATCAACTAGTAATATGACACCATCTACCATAGTAAGAATACGTTCTACCTCACCACCAAAATCAGCGTGACCAGGAGTGTCAACTATATTGATACGGATATCTTTCCACATAAGGGAAGTACATTTGGCAAGAATGGTTATACCACGTTCACGTTCCAAGTCATTTGAATCCATAGCACGTTCTGCTACTTCCTGGTTTGCTCGGAAAGTCCCACTTTGCTTGAGCATATTATCAACTAGAGTGGTTTTACCATGATCAACGTGAGCGATAATGGCAATATTGCGAATAGCAGACATCAAAAACCTTTAATATATTTTTTGATTTGCATTATAGAGCATAATAGATAAAAAGGGAATAGAGTTCTTGTACTGTTTGCATATTACGCCAATTATGAGGTCTATTATTTTTTCATAATATGTTCTTGAACTATTAGTGCTAAAATATTTTATGATACAATGTGATATAATTGTTAGCCTTTGCTTATATAACTTTCAACAGTTTAGGGCGTATAGGTAATCTTATTGTATTTTGCGAATTAATGGCTGATGATATATCAAGCACATTAAGGATTTCAACAATAGCTTTGGTAAGATCCTGAATCATTTGATCGGTATGGTTGGGTGTTGGAATGATTCTTAAGCGTTCTGTGCCACGTGGTACTGTTGGAAAATTAATATGCTGAACATAAATATTATAGTTATCCAACAACATATCAGAAGCTTGTTTGGCTTTAATTGGATCGCCAATAATTATGGGTATAATATGGCTGTCATTTTTAAAATAATTCACTTTCGCTTGATCAAAAGATTTTTTTACCTTGGCTATTACTTTTTGGTAAGTTTCCCTTTCTATATTAGAATTTTTTAAATGACGAATACTTACAGTTGCTGCCGAAGCGATAATTGGCGGTAGAGAGGTAGTGAATATAAAACCTGGGGCAGTAAGCCTTATAGAGTCAATAATCTGACGATCAGCTGCAATATAGCCACCAATAACACCATAAGCCTTACCGAGCGTTCCCTGGATAATATTAATGTTATCGGCACAACCTTGAAGATCGGCAATGCCAGCCCCATGCCTGCCGTATAGACCCACCGTATGTACTTCATCAATAAAGGTTAAAGCATTATATTTTTTAGCTAAATTCACTATTTTTTCTATTGGAGAAAATAATCCGTCCATGGAATAAGCTGATTCAAAAACAATAATCTTTGGTCTATTAATATCCACCTTTCTGAGTAACTCTTCAAGATGTTGAACATCAACATGTCGATAGATATGTTTCTCAGCTTTTGAATTGCAGATACCGGAGATAATAGAAGCGTGATTTAACTCATCTGAGAGAAAAACTATATTAGGCATTATTTTTGCCAGTGTTGCAAGGGTGGTATCATTGGCAACATAACCAGAAGTAAAGACTAAAGCTGATTCTTTATTATGTAGGGTTGCTAGTTCTTGCTCTAATTCTATTATACAGCTATTATTGCCACCTATATTTCTTGTACCACCAGAACCAATTCCATATTTGGCTGTAGCCTCTAAAGCAGCTTTGGTGACATCTGGATGCTTACTCATACCAAGATAATCATTAATGCACCACATGACAATTTCTTTATCACCATACCAAGCGGATGGAAAGTTATCTGCCTGCCTTTGAACAGAAACAAATTCACGATACCTGCCTTCTTGCCTAATTCTAGTTATGTGGTTATCAAATATATTATTATAGTTAGACATTATATTAACCTCAATTGCCAATTGCTAGGAGGCTGTCTCCTAGACAAACAGAAAATTATATAAATTTACGATTTCCATCAAAAACATGAAAACAATTTTTTCAATATTAGTGAGCATTCACGGAAAAATAGTTAAAGTACAAGACGTCATTACGAGGAGACTGTAAGGTCGACAAAGCAATCCATTTCTGACCATTTTTGGATTGCCGCGTCGCCGCAAAGCGGCTCCTCGCAATGATGTATGTACCTATAACTCGTCTATTAGCGAGACCACGTAGTGGTCGTGGCAATCCACGTTCATTAGATTGCTTCGTCGGCTATGCCTCCTCGCTAATAGACAGCACGATGGGTGCTTATTCGGCACTAATTCCGGTTAATTCACTATATTTATAAATATAACAGATTTTTTTGCTCCACTAATAGCTATGTTCATTATTTTTGCGGTATTGCTTATTTTTTTCCCTAACTCAGTACATTACTGTTACCCATTCTTTAAAGGGCTTATTCTTATCCCGAATTGAGGTTATACTAAGCTGTCAGTTATATACGTCCAAATAATCGTTCAATATCTTTGAGTTTGAGTTCAATGTAAGTTGGTCTACCATGATTACATTGACCTGAAAAAGGTGTTTTCTCCATTTGTCTTAACAATTCATTCATCTCTTCAGAAGATAATTTACGACCTGCTCTGATAGCATAATGACATGCATATGTTTCTGTAACATGTTCTATCAATTGAATCAAGGAAATATTTTCGCCAATATCAGATAAATTATCTGCTAAGTCTTGGATAAGTTGGCTTATATTGATATCTCCTAATAGACTTGGAGCCTCTGATACAATAATGGATCGCTCGCCAAATTTTTCTATGCTTAAACCTAGTTTAGAAAGTTCAGCCTTTTTATTATATAGTAAATCAGCTCTTTTGACATCTGGTAATTCTACTATCTCGGGTATGAGTAATCTCTGCTTAATTAACCCATTATTACTTATCATCTGTTTAATCTTTTCGTATCCCAAACGCTCATGTGCTGCATGTTGATCTACGATAACAATACTATCTACTGTTTGTGATATTATATAAGTACCATGCAATTGTGCCCTTGCAGCTCCGAGTAGCACATTGTTACAATCGCTATGGGTATAGTCCTCTAGTACTTCTACTTTAGCATGAGGTTCTGTCTTTATTAATTGCTGTTGAATATTAGAACTATCTTGGTTGGATTTAGGAGGAGTTAAATTTTGGGCTCTATAAGTACTGCTATTATCAGATACGCTCAAATTATGTGGGCTTAAATTATCCGGGTATATTTTTTTTGAAGAGCTAGGACTTTTTTGCCATGCCATATTTGTTTTAGCAGGATTATTAGTCGTAGTTGCTGTATTTCGAAAAAGACCTAAGGCAGTTGTGGCAATATTCGTTGAAACCATATGACTTTTAGTGGCAAGGGCATCCTTGATAGAGCTTACCAGTAATCCCCGTATGGTATTTGGGTCGTGAAACCTTACTTCTGTTTTGGCAGGATGAACATTAACGTCAACCATTTGGGGATCTATTTGTAGAAACAAAACTGTAACAGGATGTCTATCCCGAGCTAAATAATCCTGATATGCTACTCTTAAAGCGATTTGTAGTAATTTATCTTTGACGGGTCTATTATTAACAAACAAGAACTGATCCTCAGCAGAAGCCCTATTAAAAGTAGGAAGACTAGTAAAGCCATATGCTGAAATTTCTGGTCTTTGTAGATTAATATGAGCAGAGTTTTCAATAAAATCATAACCTACTATATCTATTATTCTTTGCTTTAAAAGCTCATCAAAATTGCCCTCTTGACCTTTTACTTTTAGGATGTTTTTACCATCATGAGATAAATTAATGCTGATTTTAGGATGAGCTAATGCAATTTTCTTTATTACATCTACTGAAGCTGCAAATTCGGTTTTATCAGATCTTAAGAATTTTAATCTTGCAGGAGTGGCAAAGAATAAATCACGTATTTCAATCTTAGTACCCTCGTTATGAATAGTGGGCTTACTTTCTTTATTATGCCCACCATTAATTTGCATCTGATATGCTCTATCAGCTCCACGTGCCTTTGAAGTAATCAGCATCTTACTGACAGAAGCTATAGAAGGTAATGCCTCTCCGCGAAAGCCAAAAGTGTGAATATTTAATAAATCTAACTCATCAAGTTTGGAAGTAGTATGACGTTCTACAGCAATATTTAGATCCTCCTCAGACATGCCTATCCCATTGTCAGAAATAACAATAAGATTTTTCCCTGCCTGCTCAAGCATTATATCTATCTTAGTGCTAGCTGCATCAATAGCATTCTCAACTAGTTCCTTTACCACCGAAGCTGGTCGTTCAATTACTTCTCCAGCAGCGATACGATTTATAGTACTATCTGATAGGAGCTTTATTTTCATTACTTAATTAACACAAATTTTTTACTACAATAAGGGCACATAATATATCCTTCGGTTGAATCAATTTCCAAATAAACTCTCGGATGATCATAAGGCGACTCTTTGCCAAAACATGATACGGATGTAGAGATAGTCTCAATAATTTCTACATTTTGCATAAAATTAAAGCTATATGAGAGTTTTATAGGAGGCTGCCTGGATAACTAATTAATTATATTTTGAGCTATTTTTCGGCGAGAATAAATATGATTTTTGAAGGAATAGTGTACCTATTTCAAGAAAATCATATTTATTCACAGCCAAAAAGAGCCAAATATAGAATTACTTTAGTTATCGCAGGCAGCCTCCTAGCATGTTATTATTATAAAACATAAGTTACATTTATTCAAAATAAAAATTAGGTATACTCAAATGCTTTGAAGAATTGTTTTTTGAAAATAGAACTCTAATACCAGGAACTCGCATACTCACGTACCTCATGTACGCTGCCGTAGCCTTACCCCTCATTTTCAAATCCAATTCTCCAAATCATTTAAATATAGATTAATGAAAGACAAAATTAATTTAAAATCTTGAAAATACCTTTACCCAACCATTTTATTAAGTTGTTGGCAAAAATTCTAAAAATTATTCTGCCAACTATTATAATTATTATGGTGATAAGGAAACTATAAATAATATCAGCTGGGTAGTGCATAGCAAGAGTAATACGTGAGATCGCCACTAAAATAACAATCAAAATGGCTATAATTTTTTGTCTCATTGTTATATATGACCAAATAAAGTAGGCGGTCAACAATGCCAAGCCGGAGTGACTACTTGGAAAGCTAGATAAACATCTTTCAAGCTTAATATTAGCAATTGTTACAAAACTGTTAATGGGCAATGAACAAAATGGTCTAGGTAGATTAACTGAAAACTTAAGCAGAGCATAAGTGCAGCCGAATATCGTATAAATTATACCAATCAATATTATTTTATTATATATAGACCAAAATTTGATCTGAAGTTGATTAAAATCTTGAATCTTTTTTAGCTGAGTGTAAAAATATATACAATATATCAAATAAGCGATAGCAAAGTTGGTAATATTAAAACAATAAGAGATAATTTGTAGAATATAAGCTATTATGCTAAAATGGTTAGTTATGCCATTGATCCACAAGAATATTTCTTGATTAAGACCTTGGAAATTATATAAAAGTTCAAACATTTTTAATTTTATTTTGTTTAAGTAAATAATATTATGCTAGAAATAACAGTACTAGGATGTGGCTCATCTCTTGGTCTACCGATAATTAATTGTGATTGCAGTACATGCACCTCGACGTCAAGTTACAATAAAAGAACTAGATCATCAATATATATGGATGATGGTAATAGTCAAATTCTTGTTGATTTTGGTTTCGACATTAAGGAACAATTACTACGAGAAAAGATTAGAAAAGTGGACAGTGCCATATTAACCCATTATCATGCAGATCATGTTAACGGTATTGATGATCTACGTGTATTTCCATTCTTTCAGAAAAGACCTTTAGAAATTTTTTCTGATAATGCTACAGCATTGAAAACTGAGAATAGTCACCAACACTTGTTCGCTCCTGATATACTGATTGCAAGATCGGTAGATTTTTTTGCTAAATTTAAAATTAACACCATAGAGGTACAATTTTTTAGACAGCATCATGGTCCTGTAGATAGTTTGGGTATTAGAGTGGATGATTTTGTCTATTCTAGTGATGTGGAAGATTTTCCGGCAGAGTCCAAATCATTCTTAAGAAACATCAAAGTGTGGATATTGGATTGTGTGGCATACGAATCTAATAATTGCCATGCAGGATTAGATAAAATTTTACAGTGGAACGATGAATACAAACCACAACAAATATTATTAACTAATATGAATCATTTTATTGATTATCACGAAATATCAAAAATATTGCCAAGCAATATAAAACCTCTATATGATGGTTACAAATTTATAGTTTAGTATGATAGTAGTTGATAAGGTTTCAAAAAAGTATAGTAAAACCTATGCTGTCAAAGATATTAGTCTTGAGTTCAAAAAAAAGGAGACTATAGCGATCATAGGTTCTTCTGGTAGTGGTAAATCCACTTTATTGCGAATTATAAATGCTTTAGAAATACCTACTACTGGACAAGTGTTAATCGATAACAAAAAGTTAACTGAAAAGAATAAAAGGAAACTTTGTCTTAAAATTGGTATGGTTTTCCAAGCTTTTAATCTTTTCCCCCACTTAAATGTTCAAGATAATTTAATATATGCTCCTGTTAATATTTTAGCAATGAAGCCAGTGAGTGCCATTTCTAAGGCAGAGAAATTATTAGAACAATTTGGTTTAAAACAAAAAATTACTGCTTTTCCTATTAATCTATCTGGAGGGCAAAAACAGCGAGTAGCGATTTGTCGAGCCTTGATGATGAATCCAGAAATAATGTTATTTGACGAGCCTACTTCAGCTTTAGATCCTGAAAATATTAAAGATGTTATTGAAATTATCTCTTCATTAAAAAGTCAAATGACAATGATTGTTGTTACTCACCATATTAAATTTGCCAAAGCAATAGCGGATAGAATAATTTTTATGAATCAAGGGCAAGTTCTAGCTGATCAACCGGCAACAGAGTTTTTTGAAAAACCAAAATCTCATAGAGCAAGATTATTTTTAGAGAATATAGGTGATTTAATGTGAGTAATAAAAGTCTTATAAAGTTAATAATACTTCTATGTATTAGTACTGCCATTACCTTCTTGATACATAAATTGATAGATGCACAATTTCCTTCTTGGAGTAGTCAGAATAGTATATCTTGCTTTATAATGATTTTGATTATTATCAGTATCGTTTATAATTCCTTTAGTCAGAAGGGTATAAAGATAGTTTCTATTCAATTATTAACTTGGGGAGCAATTTTCTTAATTATAATTATTGGTTATGCTTTCAGATTTGAATTAAATTATACCACACAAAGAGTTATATCCGTACTAATACCATCACATAATTGGATCAATAAACAAGGGGAATTAGTAATTAGTCGTAGTAGCGATGGACATTTTTATATTAATGCCCTGGTAAATGGGGTAAAAATTAAATTTATGATTGATACTGGAGCAAGTGATGTTGCCCTTACTATTAGTGATGCTAAAATGCTAGGATTTGACTTATCAAAACTAAATTACACTAGAACTTATTCCACAGCTAACGGTACGAGTAAGGCTGCTCCAGTGAAATTAGATAGTATAGTGATTGATAATAAGGCTTTTTTTAGACATGTCGAAGCTCACATAGGAACTGGTGGTCTCGATATATCACTACTAGGTATGTCAGTACTAGAACGTTTTAAAAGTTTCAGAATAGATCGAGATATGTTAATTTTAAGTTGGTAAAAGATTTGTGAGCGTTCACAGATTTTTTTGCTATTTTTTTATGATGAATAAAAAATCTGATCGCCAAGCGTCTATTAGCGAGACCATGTAGTGGTCGAAGCAATCCATTATTCTTGGCTTACGCCTTCTCGCTAATAGACATCTTGTACTTTAATTTTTTTCCGTGAACGCTCACATTTTATCTGGCAAAGATTTATTTTTTCAATTTAGCAGAATATTTCCACATAGGATTCCAGTAACTGTCGATCAATGATTTAGCCGCTTCACTACTATCTATAATTATACCAAATTGCTGTAGTGATGATGGATAAAAATTATGACTACCAAGGTAAAATATTTTATCATCCACCATCCAAAATTTATTATGACTTTTTACATGATTGTCAACCGTATTATTATAACTCATATATGCAAGATGTAAATGTTGATTTAATTTTTTTACCGCTATTTTCCTCTCAACATGAAATTTCGATATGATAATATTTAAGATGCAATTATATAAATATTGCAGACTTACATTGGTTGAATCAACAGTTGTTAATTTACTTACAATTATATATGTATCAACTGAATTATAATATATAGCGTATGCTATTGCTTGCATAACATTGCCATTTATAGTATTAATAGGTGCTAATAATTTATGTTGTAATAGCTCATCAAATCCTTTTGCAAAAATGGCGTGTTGACTAACTTTGATAGAACTAGTAGCATTTTTTAGAGCAAATACTCTTGCTAGTTCTGATTGATCAGCATCATTGCCTAGCCCTACACCATTATTGAGTTTACTGATAAACATTGCTTGAACATTTAAATCATTTAAATGTCGTAGTGAATTATTATTGAACTCTGTATCTACCTTAAACAGCTGTACACATTTCCCTAAAATAGCACCATCCTTATATGTGTAACAATGATTGACAACTAAACCAGGATTGTGACGAACATAGTCCCATAATATATTAGCATAAATTGTTGCACCATTGGCAACAGCTCCAAATATTTTAATACTTGAATCATTGGCTGGTCTTGTTTCTAGATAATCATCACCCCATAAGTTTTCTCCACCAGTAATTAATATATTTTTATCCACAACAATAACTTTTCCATGATTCCAGGCAAAATCAAGGACGACATCATGTTGAACATCTTCATTACCACAATTAGATTTAAACATACATGATCTAACACTAGTAACAGATACAATTAATTTGTTCTTAGTAGGTAAATTAGCAGTAATATTGAGTAAATAATCCTTGATGAATGTACTCGGTATCTCACTATATGTTCCATAAAGCAAGCGTATCCTTATGGGATAAGATGAATTAAGAGTTTTATATCCAAGTGTTGTAATAGCATTTTTTAGCATTGAAGTAAATGCATCTGTACTTACAAATGGTCTACCAAGAGTTGTAATATCTACAGAACTGTCAGCCTTAATAATTGTACTATAGATATTTTCTAAAATATCATGGGCATTTGTTAAACATAATTTTCTATTGTCCAAGGTAAATTGTGCCATTCTACAAACACTAACCCCAAGACAATCTGACTGAGTACGACATGTTGGTACAAAAAATTGTTTATCTATTATATTATCACCAACTGGCACAAACCCCTGATTATATTTTTCAACAGATGTTCCCCAAATGTTAGGTGTTTGTAACAACCAGTGGTTTGGCACAAAATAATTAGTAGAAGGCTTATTATAAGTAATATTGTTATATTGAGGGAATGTTGTTAATAAATGTTTATATATATCATCAATTGATATTGGTTGTGCTAGTGTTACTTGAGCTGTAAACAATAACAACTTGATAATTATTATTAATTGATATTTATGTTTAATATACATCCCTATTTATCACTCAGTAAATTTACATTTAATTGGCATTATAGTTCCTATCATGGATATAATAGATTATTCCATCTTTTACTTGAAAATAATCTATAGGACTCATAGGATAGGCAAGTAACTTCTGAGTTAAAAAATCTTTTTCGTAGTAATCCATAAAAATAAATATTTTAACTAACAAAGACAGTCAAAGGCAAAAATGATGCTTACTATAGGTTGGTCAGCTAGTAATGTAAAACGTTTTGCCGATATCTTGATGAAAATATAACTGATTTGTAAAACGCAGTAAACATAAAATTTACTAACATATTTACGTTTATAACTCCTTCATACATGTATGGCTAAAACCTTACCGAGCTGTGACCACACAATTTCAAATATGACCTTCAGCAAATTGCCAATTAATCATATGCTCTATATAAACCGTAACATAGTCCGGACGTTTATTGCGATAATCTATATAGTAGGCATGTTCCCAAACATCACAACTAAGCAAAGGTTTCATGGACTTCGTAATAGGAGTTTCAGCATTACTAGTCTTTACTATTTGTAATTTACCATTATTAGAGACTAGCCATGCCCAACCACTAGCAAATTGACTTATTGCCGCTTGCTTAAATTCAGTAGCAAAATTCTCATAACTACCAAAATCTTTATTTATCTGCTCCAACATAATACCAGTAGGTCTTCCACCACCGGAAGGTTTAATAGAATGCCAGAAGAAACTATGGTTCCATATTTGTGCCGCATTATTAAATATGGCAGCTTCGTCTGGCTTGATACTTGCGTAAATTATTAGCTCTTCTAAGCTTTTTTTTTGTAACTCTTGATTATTTTGTAACAAATTATTCAAGTTAGTTACATACGCTTGATGGTGCTTCCCATGATGATAGTCAAAAGTTTCGGGGGAGAAATGTGGAACAAATTCACCTTTACCATAAGGCAAATCCGGTAAGACAAAAGGATAGGATTTTTGGTTAGATTTGTTACAATATATCATAATTTCCTCATATTAATTTTTTTATTTCACTAACAGATAACCCAGTCATTTTAGATATTGTTTCGATAGAATTACCATTAGTTATCATTTTTTTTATTAATCCAGCTTCACCAATTTGGATACCTTCCTTTCTAGCTTTATCCTCAAATTTCCTGATAGTACCAGCTTCAATACGCAGCCACTTCAGATGATCTTCATATGCTTCACGTTCTTCCTCAGTAAAATTCATTATATCTAGAACTGTCAGGGCTTTTTTTAGGCTAACATCATTCAACTCTTTTGGTAAATTATCTTTGTTGAGCAAATCGTGTCTAGTTAAAAAGGCACTCCACATATCTAAAGAATTTTTAACCTTAGCTATGATATCTGATAATTCTTCATTATAATTTTTAGTAAACTTATTTAGCTCAATAGTATGCAATTCTAAATCTTTGAAATATAACAAACCACTATCTTTTTCAACTATATGAAATACGTTGTGATATTTTTTTTCATTGGGAATAGAAGTAAAGTTTAATATATGAATGCCAATGGCTTTCGATAACTTAGCATAGTCCTCAGCGGTTTTTAATTGCTCAGTATATAATTTTGCCCAGTAATACAAGGCTCTTTTATCATAATCAGCTTCATCAGTAATTTGGATTTCGATATTAAATCTTTTGCCATCAAAAGATTTAGCCTTAACATCTAATATTGATAACTTATCCTCCCGAAAATTTTTTGGATTATATGGATTAAGGAGAATTACCTCTGATATTTGGTCTTCATCTGATACAATCGAATTGATCAAAGATATTAGCAAATCCTTATTCTCTTCAACACCGAAGATTTTTTTGAAGGCTATATCGACTCTAGGACTGATATTTGACATAAATCTATATTATTAACTAGTAATCATGACTTTTATACAATCTGTTAAAGGGTATTTTTCTCTTTGCAAACGTATATTATGCTCAAAATATCTGAACATCCCACCATAATCTTCCAGGATGATTTTTCCATCCATAAAATACGAGATTAAACTGTAATATAGCCTGATCTGCTCGCTAAAGCCGTTGTCACGGATTATTCCTACATGTTCAATTATTTGCTTAACTAACTGAAAATTAACAAAATGTTTATCTGCAGCTAATTTTATTATTTCTTCGCCGTTCTTAGTTTTTGTTAATTTTTCAATAACCTCTTGCATATCGCTATATTTTGTACTTGTGTACATTTGGAATTGAGCATCTAGAAAGTCCACTAGGTTTCCTTCAAGAGTTTGTGGTTTAATTTCCCAGTAATATCCGTCATTATCTTCACTATAATTATAATAATTAAGATTTAGTTCATCATTTAATTGCCTGGTAATATGATCAACTGTTATATCTGGATACTTTATGCGTCTCTTATCGACTGCAATATTTTGGACTATGCCAACGGTTAAATATGTTCCCATAAAATTCATTTATAAATTAATTAACAAAGATATTCATTACTTAATTAAGTATTAGTTCACTAACACTAATTCAGACTATATCATAAAACTAGCAAAAACACTAGGATATTATCAATAGTTAATTTTGTTATTAAACAACTTATACATTATTTAGTCAACTAAAAATATATCTAAAATTGAAATAATTATAACATCAGACCTCTTGCAAAACTCGCTTATGCTGAGAAATTTGAAGGAGACGCGGAACGCAGAACCGCAACGTACTTAAGTGTACGTGAGGATTCGAGTACCGCATCGACGTCCAAATTACCAGCAGAAGTAGAGTTTTGCAAGAGGTCTATTCTAATTTTCAAAAAACTTGGCTAGGTTCTGTGTTCAAAATATGGGGATCGTTATATATCTGTTTCTAAATTTACAACACCTAATAATAATTGCGAATGTTCTCCAATACTCTCTGTTCCTAAGTTATTTTCTGTCAGCTGTGTTTGTCCTACTGGTATTGAAGACAGTTCCTTAAGCAACAGCTTTATCTCTCCTATTGCTAAACCTAATTGTTGTAGTTGTTTAGTCATTGATTCCAGCATATCACCATGCATAATCTGTTTATTTACTATTTGGCTAAGAGCTGCATTTACCCATTCTTGCTGTTCTGATTTCTGTTCCTGTACAACTTCTTGCAATTGCTGCATTCCTTTAGAGCTTCCTTGCTTCTCTTCTAGCCCTATATCAGTAGCAGGTAGTTTTTCTTGTGCTGAATCTATTCCTTGATCGCTCTTCTTAGATAATGCTTCTTCATCTTGGGCTTCTTTAGCTTGTATATTTTTCTCTAATATTGTATTTATATTTTCTATTAAATTATAGTCTATCGCGTTAGTAAATACAGTCGTGTTGCCATCCAAATCTATTTGTGTTACGGTACTATTCTTCTTTACAGCTTGTAGAACCTAGCACCCTCATTGCCTATCTTGTTCCATTGCAAATCTATGTGTGTTACAGAGCTGTTTTTTTCTAAGAACTGTGCTATCAACTTAGCACCCTCATTGGCTATTATGTTACCGCTTAAATCTATGTCTGTCACGGTATTGTTGTACTTCTCTAAGGCTTCCACTAGTAACTTAACTTCCTCATTGCCTATCCTGCATCTATACAAATCTATTTTCTTAATATTTGCTCCTGCACGCAGATTTTTGATAATTTCAGTAAGTTTAGGTGTAACAAATTTCTTCATAACATTTACCTTATAAATTTAATGAACGTTATAACTGCTCAAAATATATCCGAGCATCCATAATATGAAGTTAATAAGAAGTCTTTTTCATAAAATGATATACTCTATATAATAAAAAATATATTTTATATGTAAAGTATTTTGGAAAAATTAGTGAGGATATTGATATGTAGTAACAATTGTCCAATGATTATATAGCTAATCTGATTAGTATTTAGCCATAGTAAACTGGTGTTTATTATCTAGGAGGCTGTCGGAAATAACTAAAGTAATTCTATATTTGGCTCTTTTTGGCTGCGAATAAACATGATTTTCTTGCAATAGGTACACTATTCCTGCAAAAATCATATTTATTCTCGCCGAAAAATAGCTCAAAATATAATTAATTAGTTATCTCCGACAGCCTCCTAGGAGCTGCTTTAGTAGCATTGATGCAATCCAGATTTATTCTAATTTTTTGATTGCTTCTTAGCTTAAGCATCCTCGTAATGACCTTCCTTGCACATAAGAGAGTTTTGTAAGAGGTCTAATATCAATAACCTATTCGGGTTAGCTATACGTCTGTTAGTGAGGAATTTATTAAAAATTAAGTTGAATATAAACTATTAACAATATAATATGGAGGCATTAAAATTAGATAATATAAAATGATTAATATTACTTTTCCAGATGGAGTTCAAAAACAATTTACAAAAAATATTACGGGGTTGGAGATAGCTAGTCAAATATCGACTTCTCTAGCAAAAGATGCTTTGGTTATTGAGATAAATAATGAGCTAAAGGACTTAAGTTTACCTATAGAATCTGATTGTAATTTAAGAATTCTTACCAGCAAAGATCCAGAATGTTTGGAAATATTACGCCATGATGCAGCTCATATTATCGCTGAAGCAGCTAAAGAATTATTTCCAGATATTCAAGTAACTATTGGACCGGCTATTGAAAATGGCTTTTATTATGACTTTGCTAGAGATAAACCGTTTGATCCGGATGATTTGCTGATGATAGAAGCAAAAATGCATGAAATTGTTAAAAGAAATGAAAAAATTACTAGAGAAGTATGGAACCGTGACCAAGCCATAGAACTCTTTAAATCAATTGGTGAACATTATAAAGCCGAGATAATCTCAGAAATTCCGGCAAATGAGGATATTACATTATATCGGCAAGGCAATTTTGTTGATCTGTGCCGTGGTCCGCATGCTCCATCAACTGGCTTTACCAAACATTTTAAATTAATGAAAGTGGCAGGTGCATATTGGCGAGGTGATAGTAGAAACCCTATGCTACAAAGAATTTATGGTACAGCTTGGGCAACAAAAGAGCAGTTAGACAATTATCTTTACATGCTTGAAGAGGCGGAGAAGCGTGATCATAGGAAATTAGGTCGGGAGCTTGGATTATTTCATTTGCAGGAAGAAGCTCAGGGTATGGTATTTTGGCATGATAAAGGCTGGAGTATATACCGTACTATCGAACAATATATCAGAAATAAAATTAGAAAAACGGGATATATTGAGGTAAGAACTCCAGTACTTGCTGATAAAAGCTTATGGGAAGCTTCTGGACATTGGGAGAAATTTAGGGAGGATATGTTTGCTCTAAATCTTGCTGATGATAAAA
Organism: Rickettsia endosymbiont of Pseudomimeciton antennatum; assembly: GCA_020881195.1. Taxonomy (GTDB): domain Bacteria; phylum Pseudomonadota; class Alphaproteobacteria; order Rickettsiales; family Rickettsiaceae; genus Tisiphia. The sequence continues at coordinate 27,479 of JAJIYL010000018.1, forward strand.
CTTTGGCTATGAAACCGATGAATTGTCCGTGTCATGTGCAAATTTTTAAGCAGGGTATCAAAAGTTATCGGGACTTACCATTACGTATGTCTGAATTTGGTTTATGTCATAGAAATGAAGCGTCTGGAGCACTGCATGGTTTGATGAGAGTAAAGGCTTTCCAGCAAGATGATGCCCATATTTTCTGCACCGAAGAACAAATTAACAGTGAGACAGTAAAATTTTGTAGCCTGTTAACCGAGGTTTATAAAGATTTTGGTTTTTCTGATATTAAAATTAAATTTTCCGATCGTCCTAAAGTGCGAGCTGGCAGTGATGAAGTTTGGGATAAAGCTGAAAATGCTCTAAAAAATGCCGTAAAAGAAGCTGGTTATTCTTATATATTAAATCCTGGTGATGGTGCATTTTATGGACCAAAATTAGACTTTTGCCTTAAAGATTCTATAGGTAGAGAATGGCAATGTGGTACTCTACAAGTTGATTTTATCTTACCAGAACGTCTTGATGCTCACTATATTGCCACAAACGGTGAGAAGAAAAGACCCGTAATGTTGCATAGGGTTGTGCTTGGTTCTTTTGAACGATTCATTGGAATATTAATTGAAGAATATGCAGGACGTTTCCCTTTATGGTTAGCCCCTGTGCAAGTAGCTATTGCCACCATTACTAGTGATTTAAATGATTATGCACTTGAAGTACACAAATTATTGGTTAACGAAGGAATAAGGTCAGATATTGATATTTCGCCTGAAAAGATTAATTATAAAATACGTTGTTTTTCTAGTAATAAAGTACCTATAATAGCTGTTATTGGTAAACAGGAAATGGCAAATAATACTGTGACTATAAGACAACTCGGATCTGATCAACAGGAAGTTATTTCTTTACAAAATCTAGTAAAGCTTGTGAAAGATCAGAATACCCGCTATTTAACGTAGGTGGTATTTATGAATATAGCTAAACGTCATTGCGAGGAGCCGCTTTGCGGCGACGTGCCAATCCATAAAAGTTGGTTAGAAAGGATTGCATCAATGCTACTAAGTAGCTTCTCGCAATGACGAGTGAGCTATCTAGAATGGGTTAGTTATATGCTCAAAATAATTTGAGCAATAATACAATTTTATTTAAACAATAATTATGGAGAAGTTTTATTTCTGGAGTTAAGAATAGTAATTTTCCGAAGGCTAACAGGGAAATTAGGGCTAGTCAAGTTCGTTTAGTCGGTGAAAATGGTGAGATGCTTGGCATCGTCAATATCAAGGAAGCTTTGGAGTATGCCGAAAAGGTTGGTTTAGATTTGGTGGAAATCTCACCAAATGCTGAGCCTCCTGTCTGTAAAGTTTTGAATTTTGGTAAGTTTAAATATGATAGTAAAAAACGTGTCCAAGACTCCAGGAAAAAACAAAGAGTTGTTGTTCTTAAAGAGATGAAGTTTAAGCCAAACATTAGTCAGGGTGATTTTGATGTAAAACTTCGCAAAATCAAAGATTTTTTGAAGGAAGGTGACAAAGTAAAAATCTCTTTATGGTTCAAAGGTAGGGAAATTATCCATAATGATATTGGTATGAAGTTGTTTGACCGCATATTGTTAGAACTAGAGGGCTTAGCTAAGATTGATTCTGCTCCTAAAATGGAGGGTAAACAGATAATTATGTTAGTCAGTCCTAATACAACAAAAATACCAACGAACTAATTAGAACTAATATTATGCCAATTAAGATTCTCATGCCTGCTCTATCTCCAACTATGACTGAAGGGAATATTGCCAAATGGCTAAAAAAAGAAGGAGATAAGGTTGCTCCAGGGGATGTTATAGCAGAAATAGAGACAGATAAAGCCACTATGGAAGTGGAAGCTGTGGAAGAAGGGATTTTTGCTAAAATAGTTGTACCACAGGGTACAGAGAATGTAGCTGTCAACTCACTTATCGCTGTATTGCTTGAAGACGGCGAAGATATAAGCATATTGGATAGTTTTATAGCAAGTAGTGATAATTCTGCTAAATCATCTGCAATGCCATCTGAAAAGCTGGCAGCATCCATAGAAGAAAATAAGATAGTTAATCTACCTCAGGAAAACAAAACAATAAAAGATACTGCTAGAGTATATGCTTCACCTTTGGCTAGAAGATTAGCAGCTATTGATCATATTGATCTGTCAAATATTCAAGGTAGTGGACCACATGGCAGAATAATTAAAAAAGATGTATTATCCTACTTAGTGCAACCAACAAATAGTGGTAAGATTAGGGCGGTGTACAGAAATAACGAGGAGTATAGATCAGTTCCCAATAATAATATTCGTAAAATCATCGCTAAACGTTTGCTTGAATCTAAACAAACCATCCCACATTTCTATCTCTCAATAGAATGTAACATGGATAAATTACTTGATATTAGAGAAGATATCAATAAATCGCTTATAGAAGAAAGTAAAATTAAAATTTCTGTCAATGATTTTGTTATTTTAGCAGTAGCCAAAGCTCTAAAAACTGTACCTGAAGCAAATGCCAGTTGGGATGAATCTGCTATTCGATATTATAATAATGTCGATATATCAGTTGCTGTAGCAATCGATAATGGTCTTATAACACCTGTAGTCAGAAATGCTGATCAAAAAGATTTGGTGACATTATCACGTGAATTACAAACTCTTATAAAAAAAGCCCGGGATAATAAATTAACTCCTGAAGAATTTCAAGGAGGAGGGTTTTCCGTCTCTAACCTAGGTATGTATGGTGTGAAGAACTTTAATGCTATAATAAATCCACCACAAAGCTGTATCCTAGCCATAGGAGCAAGCTCGAAACGTCCAATAGTTGAGAATGATCAGATAAAAGTTGCTACTATGATGGATGTTACCCTTTCTTCTGATCACAGAGTTGTTGATGGTGCTGTTGGGGCTAAATTTTTAGCTTCATTCAAAAAATTTATGGAAAGCCCTGCATTGATGCTTATATAACGTCTGATTTGCACCTTATACCAATTCCCGAAATTAATTTATGTTGGTAATTTGTGCGTTGATCCGGTACTCGCATCCTCACGTACACTTAAGTACGCTGCGATGCTGCGTTCCGTGTCTCCTACAAATTCCTCAACCTAAATTAATTTCGAGAACTGGTATTACCCTTACCATAACTTAAAAACTTAAATCATAGAATAAATTATGAGCTTTTCTGATAATCTAACAAAAATCTTAAATAAATACGAGGAATTATCAAAAAAATTAAGCACTGGTATAGTCGGAGAAGACTTTATAAAAGCATCAAAGGAATATGCTGGATTAGAACCAATTGTTCAAACAATTAATGAATATAATAAATCTACATCCGAGTTACGCGATATCAAAGAAATGGCACAAGAAGCAAATTTAGACCATGATACACAGTCGATGATATATGATGAAATACATCGTTTAGAAGCCCTGATGCCCAAACTAGAAAGGGCAGTAAAACTCTCTTTGCTACCAAAAGACGAAGCTGATACAAAAAATGCTATTATCGAGGTAAGAGCTGGTAGTGGTGGAGAAGAAGCAGCTTTATTTGCTGCAACTTTATTTAATATGTATCACAGATACTCAGAATTAAAGAGTTGGCGTTTTGAAATATTATCAATCTCAGACACTGGTATTGGCGGCTATAAAGAAGCATCAGCACTAATTCAAGGACGAGATGTATTTTCTAAGCTTAAATTCGAATCAGGCGTCCACCGAGTGCAAAGAGTTCCTGAAACTGAATCAAGTGGTAGGATACATACTTCGGCAGCTACCGTTGCTGTTTTGCCTGAAGCAGAGGATGTCGATATTAAGATCGATGATAAAGATTTACGAATTGACACATATCGGGCATCAGGAGCCGGTGGACAACACGTCAATACCACCGAATCAGCGGTAAGGATTACCCATTTGCCAACTGGTATTGTCGTTGCCTTACAAGATGAAAAATCACAGCATAAAAATAAAGCTAAGGCTATGAAAATTCTTCGTTCTAGGGTTTATGAAGCAGAGCGATATAAAAAAGATATGGAAAGAGCAGAATCACGTAAAGGTCAAGTTGGTTCTGGTGATAGATCGGAAAGAATTCGTACCTATAACTTTCCGCAAGGTAGAGTATCTGACCATAGAATTAACCTAACTCTCTACAAAATAGAAGATGTCGTAAAAAACGGGCAGTTAGACGAATTTATTGAAGCTTTGATATCAGCTGATGAGGCAAGAAAACTCTCAGAAGTTTAAATATATAGCTTACCCGTCTATTAGCAAGACCACGTAAGATATCCGAGGCGTCTATTAGCGAGGAGCCACTTTGCGGCGACGCGGCAATCCAGGAAAGTAATTAGAAATAATGGAATGGACCTACCCTATATACAGAATGAGAAGCAAATGCTAATCTTCTAGGATAGGAAATGAATCCTAAACAACAATAAGGAGGCCCATATGGAAGTTACCACAATTGGTATAGATATTGCAAAAAGA
>JAJIYL010000019.1 GCA_020881195.1 Rickettsia endosymbiont of Pseudomimeciton antennatum
GGTGGTACTCCACCTCCTCTTGGTGGTGGCGGTGGTGGTACCACACCATCTCCTTCTGGTGGTACTCCACCTCCTCTTGGTGGTAGCGGTGGTGGTACCACACCATCTCCTTCTGGTGGTACTCCACCATCTCTTTCTGGTGGTGGAACTACACCTCCACCTTCTAGATATGCATCTGCTGGAACTGCACTTGCTGGAACTACCTCTACTAGAGCTTCTACTTTTGGAGCTGCAACTATTTCTGAAGCTACAACTACTTCTGGAATTACAACCACTTCTTGAACTACAACTACTTTTGGAACTGTTTCTACTAGAGCTTCTACTTTTGGAGCTGCAACTATTTCTGAAGCTACAACTACTTCTGGAATTACAACCACTTCTTGAACTACAACTACTTTTGGAACTGTTTCTACTAGAGCTTCTACTTCTGGAACTATAACTATTTCTGGAACTACTTCTGTATCTGTCTTTACTATTTGAGACGGGGGATCATCTATTAGAGTAAGGGGTTTTACAGTTTTTACTGGAACCGCTTCTGCTACCAAGGATTGAGGTTCAGTTACTATTGATACAACCTTTTCTTCAAACAATGTTTCTAACTCAAAGCTGTCTTTAAATATTTTATCTAAATCAACAGTTGTATTATCATGCACAACTATATTCCTTTTTTTTCGATAGTTTGGATCAGCTGCTTTCAACTCTTCTTGCAATGATAACTGTGAATCACCTTGTGTTACAGAAGATTTTTGGCTTACATAGCCTAGATATAATAACTCATCTTCAGAATCTATTAACTTTCTGTCGTTAAACTTTGGTTGTGTGTAACTTTCTGATGGGGATTTATCTACTATTGGTACAACCTTTTCTTCAAATAATCTTTCCAACCCAAAATTGTCTCCAAGTATTTCATATGGATCAACGGCTATATCATCAGGAACAGATATACTAATTTCTCTTGGAAGAGATTTACTTTGGTATGATATTGTCTCTGCTAATCCATTATATTCAATAAGGGCTTTGTTTTCTTCTCTTAATTGACGGATTTCAGCGTCTTTTGCCTGGATAATAATTAATTGTTGGTGGTACTCTTTTCGTTTTGTTTCGAGCACTGACGAGTAAACTTCCATCTCACTTAAATCTTCTGTTAAATTTGCTAAATCTTTGTGTACTCTTTCAAGTCTACCAAAAGGACTTGGAGTTATACTAGATGAGGGCTGTTTAGCTACCATTTGCTCCTGCTCTTCTATGTCAAAGTTGCTTGAAGACTCAGGATCATATTCTAGTTCTGTTGTATTTATGGACTCTACTAATAGTGGGTTTGAGATTGGATCATAAATATATTCCTCTGAGTCATTCTCCACAAATTCAACAAAAAGATTTTGTTCTGTCTCTTCGCTAGATGAGATCTCCTCCTTGATATTTTGTCTCTTAAAATCATAGATTTTTTGCTTATTAAGTAATACTGAACTATCCTTTTCTAGTGAATCAAGTGCATTTTCCAACTCATTGATATTACTAAATGGGGATATTGTTTCTAACTGTTTTCGTTTTAATTCATTCAATTTATCATTGGCTTCATCGATAGCATTGAATATTTCTTCTATTTTATTAGAGTAAGGTAGCTGTCCTACTTCTTCATTAACTCCTACTGCCAAAACATCAGACGCATTAAACTGTTGCAATAAAAAAAATAAAACAACACAGCTTCTTACTAAATATTTATTAAAAAATCTATTTTGTATACTCAAATGATTTGAAGAATGGGGACAATAAACAAGGGATGAGCGTGCTAGGCATACAGCTAGTACGTGAACACGCGAATGTCTCACAGTTTTACGAAGCCAATTTTTCAAATCATTTGAGTATACTATGCTAAATAATATCATATCTATTACCACTAGTTAATTTATTTACTAAAAATTAAGTAATATTAACGTAATTGTCATAGCAATACAAAGTAATAAGTATACTTATTACTTTGTTTTTGAAAGATAAGTTGCTATGTGTTATAAAAAATCATGATTATAGATTAAACACACTCTTTAAGCTTCCTCCTTTGTCTAGACAAAAAATTAGATAATTTGAGATATAATTCTCAAAAATTAAATTGTTGTTTTTATGCAATATTTTTCTCAAAATATACATACTCTGGAGTTTTATAATCTAAAGCTTAATGTATCGTCACGTGCCAGTTATGCTGACTCACCCCAATGCCAAATAAAATAACCCACTATTTAATAAAAAATGCTAAGTGTTGTGCATAACAAACTAGGTTCTTATATTTGGGGGATGTATTATAAATTAGTCATAAGGTGACTTGATAGGCTCTTGACTGAAGTAGTCAGGCACAGAATAAACTCCCTCTTAAAAAGTTTGCTTTGAACAGATTGCAGAAGGTGCTAGAAGCAGCAGCCTTGCACAATAAAACGAACGAGATTATATCATGAGTAAAATAATAGGTCTAGATGTTATTGACAGATGTAAGTAAAGAATAGCTTGATATTATGTATATATGACAAGTATATTATTTAATTTATTTTAATATTTTCTTAACGAACAAGTGTGAGCATTCACGGTTTTTTTGCTATTTTCTTGTGATGAATAAAAAACCTGAAAAGTGATTAAAAATGGATTGCCACACCACCTACGGTGGCTCGCAATGACTATGGGGATTTATATGTCATTGCGAGAAGCCGATTGGCGGCGACGCGGCAATCCACACTTATTAGATTGGATTGCATCAATGCCACTAAAGTGGTTCACTCTCTGTTAATTCACATCCACCTATTAATGAAGCTGCTTCTTCTGTTGTGTTTAAAGCATTAATAAAGATGTTTGCACCTTTTGCTGCAAAAGCATTACTAAAGGTGTTTGCGTTTTCTGCTACGTTTAAAACATCATTCAAGACTTTCATCGTGGTATTTTGCATATTTTCTGGTAATGTCTCACAGTTAGAAAGATGATCACACTTTTTATTTCCTGAGTGCGATTCTTCTAGCGATCCATTAAAGCATTTTAAGCATTTATTGTAAATAGCACTACCTTTTTTGCAAACAAAAGTAACAATACCACCAATAGTAGCTACTGCAAGTATTCCACCTATAACAGCTTTACATAGATCGTCCACTGACCATCCTTGATTTGTGGGAGTTTGTTTTTGTGGAGTTGGTGTAGAAGTGACCTTGCCCTCTAATTTAGCATTAGAAGGGTCTGCGGGAGCAGCTGTTTTTTCCGTTATAATGGTAAAATTTGGTGTAGTAGTAGAGTTTCCTGCAAGAGTAGAGTTTCCTGCCATAGTAAAGTTTCCTGTAGGGGTAGAAGCTTCCTCAATTAAATAGGCAGAAGAAGATGGCTCAATGGTATTAACTGCTGGTATTAATTCTTTCAGCTCCTTTGTCAGCTTAATGGCTAGTTTAAAATTTGGATCTGCTTTAAGAGACTTAGTGCATTCTATTAGAGCTTCTTCATTGTGACCCTCAGACTTCAATTTTTTGCAATTCTCTAAATGTTGATAACGCGGTGAAAGTCCTAAATCATCACATTTGTACTTATGTATATTACTCAACTTGGGTCCCGTAGAACTATAGGGTGTATGTACAAATGTTACATCTATTCCTAGGTCACTATCAGCTACTGCTTTTAGATTTTTTAATGAATATCCCCACTCAAAGATATCTCCATTATCACGTAAATAAAATAGTTGGTTATAGCAAGGTTCACCCAAACACTTGACATGTACACTTTTCCATGGTAGAACAAGACCCACTGCTGGATGATCTTCCAGTCCTATCATAACACAGTTACCATTTGATAAAGTAACGTGTTGTGTAACTAATGTATCCCCATTATCACGCTTACTTCTATTATGAAGAGCTACATCAGAATTATCTACATCAGAATTATCTGAAATAGGATTATTTAGCATACGAAATGCATTAGCAGTATTAAATGCTGCAGCAAAAGCTAATAGACCGACAAACAATTTAGGAGCAGAGTCAAGTGCTTTAGGAATATGTGAAAGAACATTAGCAACAGTACTATTCCAGCTATTATCTGTATCAAAAGAAGGGGAAGGAGCAGGTAGGACTCCAAGCTCTACAGCTCTGGATTTCATGTGATCGTCTAGTGGATATTCACTGTATTGCCATATACCAGCTTTCAGATGAGACACTTGCATTGCGTCACTTAATAGCTCAAAAATTTCTGCATCATCAAAATACGTTGAGCTAAGATACCCGTTTTCATAATAAGGATTTTTCTCCATATGATTTTCCTGTATATAATTTTTCGACATAAAAATTGTTTCCTATTTTATAATATTGATTAATATTTAGTTTAACAAGATAGTTAACAAAAACTATCTAAGTTGATAAAATAGGTTTTTTACATAGAAGTCAAGATTTAATTTCAAAGTTTCCTAAAAAAATAATATCGTGATATCTATAGCTAATCGGGTTAGCTATAATCCTGAAGATTGATGATTTGTGCTGACTTAATATCTATATTGGAGTGAGAGGTAAGCAAAATAATCCCACCGTTATTTGCTTTTGAAATAATCAAATTATATAGTAACTCTTTATTTTCTTGATCTAGGTTTGCTTCTACTTCATCCAGTAACCATAAATTTGATTGGCAAGCAATGAGTTTTGCTAAGGCAACTTTCTTTTGGTTGCCAGCAGAGAGTCTGTAACATTTCTCATATAAAATGTTATGTAATCTGAAATAGTATATCGAAGATTCCAATGTTTCAAGGGAATCATAAATTGTAGACCAGAATTTTAAATGTTCTAATACAGTTATTTGAGATTTTAATCCAAGATTATGACCAATATAAGTACAATAAGGTTTCTTTAAATATTTACAGTTCAATGATCTATATATAACATTGCCACTTGTTGGATCCTGTAAATTACTGACCATTCTAAGTAATGAAGTTTTTCCGCAACCATTTGCTCCTTGGAAATAAACTATAGACGATGGTAAAAAAGTCACGCTGATATTAGTGAAGATACTTTTTTGGTCTATAATAAGAGTGACGTGTTCAAATGACAGCATTTATATATTCGGATGATCTGAATAATTGTTTTTTCTAATTTTTAGTGTTCCCTGCTTACGCAGGGATAACACCATTTTATAGTACCAATTTTTTGCTTTTTTTGACAGTATTTCTTACTGTTTTTTTTAGAAAAGGTGTCATTGCGAGTCATCGTAGGTGGCGTGGCAATCCATTTACTTCTCAGCTTTCCTTGGATTGCTTCGACCACTACGTGGTCTCGCAATAACGTTTCTAGAAATATTTATTTTTTTAAGTTAAATTAAATGAAAAGCTTAGTGGTGGGTATTTTTAGTGTATACTCAAAATAAAGGTTTAATGATTATAGCTAACCAGAATAGTATTACACCGTCTATTAGCGAGGAGCCGGTTTGTAGTAACACCTCGTCATGGCTCAGAGACCGCAAGGTCGACGAAGCAATCCATATGATAAGCTTCATGGATTGCCACGCTCACGTACGTTCGCTCGCAATGACTAAGTAATGCTAGTTGGGTTAGCTATAAAACAAATGAGGATAACATGAATTCTGATTATCTTAAAGAAATATCTGTTGGAGATAATATTTATAAAATTTTTGACATAAATAAAGCGGCAAATGATATTGGGTTTGAGTTAAAGCGTCTACCTTATAGCTTAAGGATATTATTTGAAAATGTTCTGCGTTTAACGGCAGGTCAAGAAAAGTTGCTACTATTTAAAGAATGGCTTAAGGCAAAGAAATCTGAAGCTGAAATACCGTTTATGCCGGCTAGAGTATTGATGCAGGATTTTACTGGTGTTCCGGCTATTGTTGATTTAGCTGCTATGCGTGATGCTATGAAAAAACTAGGGGGGAATCCATTAAAAATTAATCCTTTGATACCTGTTGATCTGGTGATAGATCATTCTGTACAAGTTGATTATTATGGAACAAGTGAAGCTTTTGCTAAAAATGTTACAATGGAAGTAGCACGGAATCTAGAGCGTTATGAATTTTTGAAATGGGGGCAAGAAATATTTGATAATTTTAAAGTAGTACCGCCAGGAACAGGCATTTGTCATCAGGTTAATTTGGAATATTTAGCTAATGTTGTGTGGACTAAACAAGAAAATGGTGTGACTTTTGCTTATCCGGACACATTGGTTGGCACAGATAGTCATACTACAATGATTAATAGTCTGGCAGTTCTTGGTTGGGGAGTAGGGGGGATTGAAGCTGAGGCTGCAATGCTTGGTCAACCTCTATCAATGATTATGCCCGAGGTAATTGGCTTTAAATTGACTGGGTCTTTAGATGGGATGATTACCGCTACAGATTTAGTGCTAACCGTTACCCAAATGCTACGAAAGAAAAATGTCGTTGGCAAATTTGTTGAATTTTATGGAGATGGGCTAGATTCGCTGACATTGGCAGATAGGGCAACCATATCAAATATGGCACCTGAATATGGGGCTACTTGTGGCTTCTTTCCAATTGACAATGAGACTATAAAATATCTTAATTTGACAGCTAGGGATCCGAATCGCATAAAATTAGTAGAGCAATATGCCAAAATGCAGTCATTATGGTATGAGCCAATAGTTACCCCAGAATATACTGACACATTAGAGCTGGATTTATCTGCTCTAGAATCTTCCTTAGCTGGACCAAGACGCCCACAAGATAGGGTTAATCTAAAGAATACGGCTAGTAATTTTAAAACGGAACTAGCTTCTCTAACCAAAGGTGATGTTAATATTAGTAAAAAATATTCTGTGACTGATGAATATGCAATCAGTCATGGTGATGTCGTAATAGCGGCAATTACCAGCTGTACCAATACTTCCAATCCTAATGTAATGATTGGTGCAGGCTTGCTGGCTAAGAAAGCAGTAGAACTTGGACTAATGAAAAAGCCATGGGTTAAAACCTCATTAGCTCCTGGTTCAAAAGTAGTAACGGAGTATTTGAAGAAAAGTGGGCTTGATCAGTATCTCAATGATTTAGGCTTTAATCTTGTCGGTTATGGTTGTACTACTTGTATCGGCAATTCTGGTTCGTTGATGCCGGAAATAGAAGAGACTATTGCTAAAAACAATCTTGTCGCCGTTTCGGTGTTATCTGGTAACAGGAACTTTGAGGGTAGGGTACACCCTCTAACTATAGCTAGTTATCTTGCTTCTCCCCCGTTAGTCGTTGCTTATGCTATTACAGGTACGATCAACATTAATCTTGAGACTGAGGCAATAGGTAAAAGTCACAATGGTAAGGATGTATATCTTAAGGATATTTGGCCTACTCAACAAGAGATAAAGCAATTAATGGAGGAATCTATTAACTGTAAAATGTTCAAGGATAAATATAGTGATATATTTTTAGGTGATCAACATTGGCAAGATATCAAGGTAACTAAAAGCGATACTTATAATTGGAATAAAGATAGTACTTATATCAATAATCCTCCTTATTTTGAATCTATCGAACATATAGACAGTGGTTTGCGTAATATAGAATCTGCTAGAATATTAGCTATTTTTGGTAATTCTATTACTACTGACCATATATCTCCAGCCGGGAATATTAGTAAAACAAGTCCTGCTGCTAAATATTTAACCGAGCATGGTATTTTACCAGCAGATTTTAATTCTTATGGATCACGGCGTGGTAATCATCAAGTAATGATGCGTGGCACTTTTGCCAATAATCGGATTAAAAATGCCATGTGTCCAGGAATTGAAGGCGGTATTACTATAAACCAACTAAATGGTCAACAAATGAGTATTTATGATGCAGCTCAGGATTATAAAGCCCATTCTATTCCTTTAGTAATTTTCGCAGGTAAAGAATATGGCTCTGGTTCGTCGAGAGATTGGGCAGCCAAAGGTACTAGTTTATTAGGAGTAAAAGCGGTAATTGCTGAAAGTTTTGAAAGAATTCATCGGTCAAATTTAGTTGGCATGGGTGTTTTGCCGCTTGTACTAACTTCTTCTACAGTAAATGATTTAAAACTTGATGGTTCTGAATATATCACAATTACAGGCTTGAATAATAAAGTAGAGCCTTATCAACAACTTAGCTGTGCTATCAAGAGGAAAAGTGGTATAATTGAAACTATCGACGTAATATTACAAGCTTTTACAGATAATGAGATAGATTATATAAGATATGGTAGTATAATGCATTTAGTGGTTAAGAATTTTAGTAGTTAAAAAATTGAAGAGATGAAAATGGATAAGGAAATCAAAAAATATATATCAGCAGGAAAAACTAATCTTGTAGTAATTTATATATTATTTTTGTGTGGAATAGTTGCTCCGTTATTACCTATTATTGGAGCAATTTTTGCTTATATTAATAAGGATGTTAAAAACAAATATTTAGCCAGTCATTATATTTTTATATGGCGTACTTTCTGGATAGGATTCGTTGGTATGATGATATCTATAATAACCACTATAATACTAATTGGTCCTGTATTGTATATATGTTTGTTGGTGTGGTTTATATTAAGGATTGCTATAGGTTTCAAATATTTATTAAATGGTGTAGAGTATCCGAACTATATGACTTATTGGATAAAATAAAATGGATTTGGAAACTATACTCGGCAAGAAAATTGCATATATAGATTTCTACGACAATAGTTTATTACAGCCAATTAGTCGTAAATTTGCTAGAGAACAATTACAGATAGTAGATGCTTTGCCTTTTTATGGCTTTGATATTTGGAATTGTTATGAGGTTTCTTGGCTAAGCCAAACTGGTAAACCTGAGGTACGGATATTGGAATTTATGGTGAGTAGTGATTCACCTAATATTGTAGAATCAAAGTCACTAAAGTGTTATTTAAATTCTTTTAATAACACTAAGTTTGAAAGTTCAGAGCAAGTAAAAGAATTAATTGCCAAGGACTTAAGTCTAATATTTGAATCAACTGTAATAATTTCCCTAAAAGATTTAGAGTCGTATGATGGTACTAGGCTGCAGTCTTTTTCGGGTATAAATCTTGATAGGTTAGAGGTGACGATTACTAGTTTTGAAATTAGCCAGAACTTGCCAAAATTGTTGAAAGGTAATACGAGGATCGTGGATGAGGTGGTATATTCTAATTTGCTAAAATCAAATTGTTTAGTTACTAACCAGCCAGATTGGGCATCAGTACAGATTAGTTATCGAGGCAAAAAAATTGACCATAGTTCTCTATTAAAATATTTGGTGTCATTTCGTAATCATAATGAGTTTCATGAACAATGCGTTGAGCGTATTTTTTGTGATATTAGTAAGTTTTGTACTCCCGATGAATTAACTGTTTATGCCAGATATACAAGACGTGGCGGCATAGATATTAACCCTATACGTTTTAGTGGCAAGCTAGATGTTACAAAAATTAGCAATTTAAGACATATTCGTCAATAATTACTTAGTGCTAGCATTAATTTATTGTATATATATTTATAATAAGGTATTTTTAGTGGAAAAAATATGAGCAGAAGTAAGCTATAGATTAATGGTACGTGGTCTCACAATGACGTATAGAATATAGATTTAATTATCTCCTGTATTGAAGTGAGTCCAGGAGATTTGAGAGTATTAGATGTTTGAGCAATTACTTGATTTCTCTTCTGTATATTTTATTATGCAGGGGATGGTGGTAACACTGAAATATAGTATAGTTTCGGTGTTATTAGGATTGATTATCGGTACTTTACTAGCAATTTGTAAGGTAAGCAAAAGTCATGCCTTAAGACTTTTTGCTAATTTCTATACATCTGTTTTTCGTGGTACGCCGTTACTCATCCAGCTTAGCATAATTTATTTTGGTTTACCTAGCTTAATCGGTGTTAAGCTTGGGGTCTTTGCTGCAGGTACCATAGCTTTCTCATTAAATTCAGGGGCATATGTTTCGGAAATAATTAGAGCTGGAATTAATGCTGTTGATAAGGGGCAGATTGAAGCAGCTAAGGCGTTAGGCATACCTGAGAGATTAATGTTCAAAGATATCATCTTACCGCAAGCTATAAGAAATATTTTACCTTCACTAATCAATGAGCTTATTAACCTAATTAAAGAGTCAGCGATTATATCAATGATCGGTGAGATGGATCTAATGCAGAGAGCTCGGGTGGTATCACAGGAACATTATACTTATTTTACGCCTCTGCTAATAGCAGGACTTTGTTATTATGTTATGGTAATAATTATCAGTAACTTAGCCAAAATTCTTGAAAAAAAACTAGAAGGTTGCCTGCGATAACTAATTAATTATATTTTGAGTTATTTTTCGGCGAGAATAAATATGATTTTTGAAGGAATAGTGTATCTATTTCAAGAAAATCATGTTTATTCACAGCCAAAAAGAGCCAAATATAGAATTACTTTAGTTATTGCAGGCAACCTCCTAACAATTGGAGTTGAGTAGGATTTGTTTATATGTACTTAAGTGAAATATGCATCAAGCGTCCAGTATTTGCAACAGTTCTGAGTCTAGTAATTGTTATTTTAGGAGCTGTATTTTTTACTAAACTACAAATTAGGGATACACCCGATATTTCGTCTCCTGTAATAACAGTATATGCAGATTATCCTGGGGCAGATGCTCTTTATATGGAAAAAGAAATCACCACTCGTATTGAAAAGGTCCTAAAAACTATAAAAAATCTTGATTCTATCACTTCCCAAAGTGCGACAGGTAGTAGCTATATCGTTTTAACATTTTTATCATCGGCTAATATCGAAGCATCCTTAAATGAGGTTCGGTCTAAAATTGCTGAGATAAGCTATATATTTCCCAAAGATATGCAAGCCCCTTATATTGGTAAGCAAGATGCTAATAATTTTCCTAGTTTGTTCTTAAGCATTAGTAGTGACGTATATAATAATTTGCAATTAACTCAGATTGCTCAAGAGAATATAGTCAGCCTTTTAGAAAAACTTGAAACAGTAGGTCGAGTAGAAGTACATGGTGGTAAATATTATTCTATGCGGATAGAGCCAGATCCGGTAAAATTATATCAGCATAAAATGTCGGTGTTGGAAATTGAAAATGCTATAAAAAAACAAAATATCTATTATCCGGCAGGAACTATTAAAACTGCCACCCGTGATTTTACTGTAAGATTAGATGGTTCTTTAAGTAAACCGGAACAGTTTGAACAAATTATACTAAAAGTAAAAGATGCTAGTATATTAAGATTACAAGATATTGCTAAAGTATATTTAGCTCCTCCAGAAAATAATACAATTGTTAGATATAACGACAAAAGTGCATTAATACTTGGTCTTATGAAACAATCAAAGGCAAACCTGCTTGATTTATCTAAAGAGGTTAGATATTCACTAGATAAAATTAAAAAGAATTTACCTAAGGGGGTAACAATTGATATAGCCTATGATACGTCAATTCCAGTTAATGCCTCAATCAAATCAGTATTCTTCACTATCTTTGAAGCGTTAATTTTAGTTATAATAGTAGTATATTTATTCCTGGCATCAGTAAGAATCACTCTGATACCACTTATAACTATTCCGGTATCGCTGATTGGTACATTTATGTTCATGTATTCTTTAGGATTTTCTATTAACATATTTACCCTTTTAGCAATGATATTGGCTATTGGTTTGGTGGTAGATGATGCAATAGTAATACTGGAAAATATTTTTAGATACAATGAGATGGGGCATTCTGCTATGGAATCTGCCATCCTGGCATCTAAGGAAATTGGTTTTGCTATTATAGCAATGACTATAACACTTGCCTCAGTATTCTTACCAATAGGTTTTATTGACGGATTTATGGGTAAGTTATTCATTGAATTTGCTTGGACCTTAGCATTCTGTGTGTTAGTTTCTGGTTTTGTTGCTTTAACTTTGACGCCAATGATGGCAAGTCGCATGATTGGCAAAAATGACCAACCTCCCTTAGGGTTTTTAGTTAAATTTGATCAATTTATTAAATTAGTCCAAAGCAAGTATTTGTCTTATTTAAATCTTGCTTTTGATCATAAAAAGCAATTCTCACTTATTATTGCCCTATCTTTAGTGGTGCTAGTCGTTAGTTTTATCTTTGTCCCAAAGGTGTTTATTCCTCAGGAGGATGATGGCATTGTGGATATTTCCTTCTTTGGTCCTCAAGGTTCTAATAGTGAACAATCAGAAAAATCAATAATAGAAGTTGAAAAAATACTTAGTTCTTACAAAGATATAGCAGGTTATTTGATGGTAATTAGAAAAGGGGGGCATGGTCATGGTTTTATATCTCTTAAAGATTGGAAGGTAAGGTCAATGTCACAAAAAACTATAAAAAATTTACTTAATCAGCAATTTCAACAAATAGCTGGAATATCAATTTTTGCAATGGACCACCATTCACCAATTAGCGGCAATGCTAGAAGTCCTATGGAATTTACTTTGCAATCCTCGCTTGAATATGAGCAACTAGCTCAAATATCAGAGAAATTTGTTAAGAGCATGAGGAAAAACCCAATTTTTATGAATATTTATAGTGATTTAGATTCCTCTATGCCGACCATTGACGTAATTGTTAACCGAGATAAAGCTTACCTTTATGATGTAAGTTTAGAAAATATAGGGCTAACATTGCAATATTTGCTAGCAGGGAAACAAATTGGTGATTTCAGAATGGGCAATGAACTGTATGATATAACTATCCAGTATAATTTAAAACATCGTAGTAATATCGCTCACTTTAGTAAGATACTGATACCCACCAATAAACCAACTAATAATTTGTTGCCATTAAATGTCGTGGCTAATATAGTTGAGAAAGTATCTATTAAATATTATAATCACTATAATAATGCTAGATCAGTAACCATCTCGGCAGATTTAGCCCCAAACCAAAAAATTACCGATGCAATAAAACAGGTGAACAACATAGCTAATGAATTATTGGATAATAATACCACTACCCTAGAATATATTGGTGAGATTAAGCAAAAGGCTGAATCAGAAGGTACTATGATTATTACGTTCTTATTTGCTTTGTTGTTTATTTACTTAGTGCTTTCAGCACAATTTGAAAGTTTTACTGACCCGATATTAATACTTATTGCTGTGCCATTCTCATTTACTGGTGGCGTATTAACACTATGGATATTTGGTAATACGATTAATCTATATAGTAGTATTGGCTTGCTCACTTTAATTGGTTTGATAACAAAAAATTCTATTATGATCGTAGAATTTACTAATAACTTAAGAAGCCAAGGATTAAATATTCGAGAAGCTGTAACTAAAGCCTCTGACTTAAGGCTTAGACCAATTCTAATGACCACTCTAGCAACCATTTTTGGGGCAGTATCATTAGTCATTGCCTCAGGAGCAGGAGCTGAAGCTCGAAAGTCTATTGGTTTGGTAATAGTTGGGGGTATGACTATTGGAACTCTGTTTACTATATTTGTTATTCCAGTTTTATATCAAAGTTTTAAAAGGGAATCATTAACTTAATGTCAAAGTTAAAGTACAAGACGTCATTGCGAGGAGGCGTGAAGCCCGAACGAAGCAATCCATTCCTGGTCATTTTATGGATTGCCGCGTCGCCGTAAAGCGATCCCTTGCAACGACGTTAGTTTGTATGGATAAATACTAATCGGGTTAGCTATAGTGAGGTAATGCTAGAACTATAATCTATTTTTTTATTTGTTATTATGAATTTTTATTTGAGATAATATTAATCTTATGGTAACTTAATATTATGAAACTTTAAATTAAGTTATGGAGGTTATGATGAGTACAAATCAAACTGGACAAAATAAAGTTCTTTGTCTTACAGGTGGTGGAATGAAAGGAATGGCTGAGTTAGTTGTATTACAGAAAATAGAAGAAATAACCGGGCAACCCATATCTAAATTATTTAATATTATTTCTGGCACTAGCGTTGGTGGGTTAATTGCAGCATTGTTAACAATTCCTAAGGAAGAAGGATCAACAGAACCTCGTTATTCAGCCAAAGAAGCTTTAGAATTATTTGAAAACGCTGCTCCTGAAATCTTTCCTAAAAGTTGGTTTAATTGGGGAATAATAAAACACAAATATAGCCAAGAACCTTTGAAAAAAATGTTAGAAGAACATTTAGGGGATAACAGGTTGGATGATAGTCTATGCCGTCTTATTATACCAGTTGCTGATTTGAATGGGGGAAAAAATAGTATAAAAATCTTTGATAGTGAGGATAAGCATAGTGTACATATTAGAACAAAGGATGTACTTCTTGCAACTACTGCAGCACCAACCTATTTTAAAGCAGTTGTTAATAAGGAAGCTGTAAGCGACTATGATTATGCTGCCGGCAAGCCTTATGCTTTCGCGGATGGTGGTCTTGGGGCTAATCGCCCAGCTGCTATAGTACTACAAGTGCTTAAAGAAGGTCATACCTATCATGAACAAGCAGACATTATGGAACGTACCACGGTTTGTTCTATCAATTTTGGTGTAGATGCTCAAACAAAAGCCCAAATACCATCAGCTAATTTTGATGGGATATTAGGATGGTTGCTTAACGGCTTAGTTGACATGATTATGAAAAATGATGAAGAAGGTGATGCAACTGAGGTTAGGTTAGATCTAACGGGTGAAGGGCAAAATACAGAAATAGTGTTGCCTATTACCAAAGAATGTAAAAATTTAGATGATTCTAGTAAAAGTAATATAGCAAAATTAAAGATAATCGCTGAACAATATCTAGCAAATAATTCCAAGTTGGTACAGGATTTATGTTATAGGTTAATGGCTGATTACCAGGATAATCTTGAGGAATCTAAAGTCTTAAACACCAACTCAAATGCAATGGTAGGTGATGAGAATAATGATGAAGGATATGAAAGTAATAACAACTTAAACTTTGATATAGAAGAGGCTATTGTAGAACCTAAAGTTTCAGCAATGGTAAGTGCTAAGTTGGAACCTGGTAGTACTCTATCAGAGGTTAATAAAGAGATAGATACTACTGTAGCAAAACCTACAACAGTAGAAAAGTTACAGGAAGCCGTTGTAATGGTAGGTGATGAGGTTAATGATGAAGGATATGAAAGTGATGATAACTGTTCCGATATAGTGGAAACTACAGTGGAACGTACAGTTTCAGCAATGGTAAGTGCTAAGTTAGAACCTGCTAGTATTTTAGTAGCAACTAACGGGGATACAGAGTCTACAATTAACGCAGCAACGCTACAAAAAGCTATTCAGTGGATTAAACATAACCATGAAAATACATCAGAATATTTACAATATTTAGAGTATTTAGAGCATGTTAAGTATCCTGCTGTAAAGTTAGAGCTTACTGAAATTGAATCATTACCTGAAGAAGTACAAGAGGCTGTTCAGTGGATCGTAAGTTTAAATGCGGAGAGTCGTTCAGGAGTATTACAAGATATTAAGTCGTTAATTTCTGACTCTTATGATGGTATCTATACTACCTACCATACTACCTCTTGTGGTCAGGAAATGATGGAACTTGAAGGATTAGAGCCTTCGTACGAACAGGTCTTAGTTGATTGTGCCTCCTAGCGTCATTGCGAGGAAGTATTCTTACCCAAGTGTCATGGCTCAGAGCCGCTTTGCGGCGACGCGGCAATCCAAAAAAATGACCAAGAATGGATTGCTTCGTCGACCTTATGGTCTCCTCGCAATGACGTCTTGTACTTTAACTTTTTTTTCTGTGAACGCTCACCTGACTATTGCTCAGTCAACTATCAACAATCCTCTATCTAGACCTTCTAGATCCTTATATACTTGCAGAACCGTATAGCCATGACTTACAAAGATTTCTGTAACAGATGTCGCTTGATTAAAGCCAATTTCTAAAAATAATTTACCGTTCTGTTTTAAAAATCCCTTAGCTTCTTTAGCAATTATGTAATATGACGCTAAACCATTATTTTCAGCAAATAAGGCTAAGTGTGGTTCGTATTGTAGAGTCTCAGGAGACATATAAACACTATCATCAAAGGAAATATATGGTGGATTACTTACGATAATATCAAATTCTTGCTTTGCTAAATTCTCAAACCAGTTACTATTAATTATTTTCAATCTATCAACAACTTTATGTTTTATGGCATTTTGACGGGCAATAGCAATAGCTTCATTACTTATGTCAGTAGCAGTTACATTGATATTGATATTAGCATTTAGCATTTCTAGTAATAAGCTTATAGCAATACAACCACTACCAGTGCCAAGTTCTAATAGACTTCCCGCATAAGTCAATCTAGTTGGTGATTTTGTCGTCGAAACTCGCCTCCGTTCCTCACGTACGTCTATGTACGCTGCGGTACTCGGCTTCGTTTCTCCTAAAAATCCCCTAACTATTTTTGACTTATGCGGGAAGTCTAATATTGTTAGCTCTGTTTTGAATGAATAATTTTTTTTAGCATCCTGTAAAATCGCATCTACAATAGTCTCGGTATCTTGCCGAGGAATAAGCACTTTATCATTTATAATAAATTGGTAACTATAAAATTCTTTATATCCTACAATATAGGCTATTGGCTCTAGTGATCTACGTCTATTAACCAAATTATCAAAAATAGTTTGTTGTTGTTGCGTCAATTCTTCTTCTGACCTTGCTAATAAATATTCAATAGATTTATTAGTCGCATGTTGCATCAATATGCGTGATTCTAAGTTGGCTGATTTAATGCCTACTGCTTGCAATTTGCTAGTAGCATAAATTAAGGATTCTTTTATATTCATGCGATTATCTCCGTGATATCCGGCGGTAGGGGTGATTCAAATTCTAATAATTTACCACTTACCGGGTGGGAAAAACTTATATACCAAGAATGTAATGCTTGCCTCTTGAAATTCACTAATTTTTGTGGTATAATGCTATAATTACAGTTAACTTTCCTGCTATTCTTGCCATAAGTTTGGTCTCCTACTACGGAATGTTTTAAATGACTCAACTGCACTCTAATTTGATGAGTTCGCCCGGTAGTAAGTCGACATTCTAACATACTTATAATACCATTAAAAAATATTTCCTCTGTCTTATAATGAGTAATTGCCTCTTTACCACCAAATTTTAAAATAGTCATTTTCTGCCGTAAAATACGGTCTCTACCAATATTATTTCTTATAACTCCCTCTTGTGGATTGATAATACCCCAAACTAATGCTTTATATTTGCGTATAAGATTACGACTTTCTATTTGTTTTGCTAGATGTACATGGGCAAAATTATTTTTTGCTACCACCATAAGTCCTGATGTATCTTTATCCAAACGATGAACAATACCAGGTCTTTCCAACCCTCCTATGGTAGATAAAGATTTTCCATGGTGTAACAGGGCATTTACCAAGGTATCTTGGTGGTTACCACTACCAGGATGTACTGTCATACCAGCTACTTTATTAATCACCATTAAATCTTCATCTTCATAAAAAATATCAAGTTCAATATCAGCTTCCTGCACCGTTAAAGGGTCAGGGTCTTTAAAAAATACTGAAATAATGTCATTCTCCTTGACCTTAAAGTTAGAATCAGAAATAATCAGACTGTTAACTTGTACTTGGAAGTCACATATCATCTTCTGAACTTGGCTTCTAGATGTTTTAGTGATAAGACTTACCAAAGCCTTATCAAGTCTAAACCCATCTAGATTTTGGGGTATGTTATATTTTTCCATTAGCTGAAATATTTTAAAATAATAAAATGACTCATTTAACAAAAAAAATCAACCAACTAAAATGGTTGCAAGCAATTGGTATAGATTATTATTTGTCAGAATCAACTATTAATCAGCAAAAAATACAGATAAGTTCTAATATTAAGAAAAAAAAGCCAACAACAGCTCCTATATACTCAAATGATTTGAAGAATAGGGATAAAAAACAAGGAGATAATGTGCTAGACTTAAGTAAAGTGAAACATACAAATATCCCGACCACTATTTGCAACAGCAATTCTTCAAACCATTCGAGTATACAGCTTGCTAGATCTTTGGCTAACTCAGCTGGCAGTTTAGAAGAATTAAAAACACTATTAATGGATTTTAACGGTTGTGATTTAAAGAAATTAGCTAATAAAACAGTATTTGCTGATGGTAATCCACAAAGTTCTATAATGTTTATTGGAGAAGCACCAGGTAGTAATGAAGATGCAGAGGGGATACCATTTTGCGGTGAAAGCGGTAAATTACTCGATAATGTTTTAGCCTCTATCAATATTTCAAGAAAACATAATGCTTATATTACTAATACGGTATTTTGGCGACCACCAGCTAACCGCCAACCAACACAAGAAGAAATAGATATTTGCCGACCTTTTGTTGAAAAACATATCGCCTTAATAAACCCAAAACTAATTGTTTTAGTGGGAAACGTTGCAGCAACTAGCTTACTTGGCAAGAATGCTGGTATAAGTAAAATCAGACAAGAATATTATTTATATACCAATCAGTATCTTATCAAGCCAATTCAAACCACTTCTATCTTTCATCCTGCCTATCTGCTTAGACAACCAATACAGAAAAAAACCACCTGGTATGATTTAATAAAAATCCATGATTATATCAATACCAATATCGGGATATAATGACACTTGGATTGTATATACGTCTATTAGCGAGGAACCGCTTTGCGGCGACGCGGTAATCCAAAAATAACCAGGAATGGATTACTTCGTCGGCTTATGCCTCCTCGCAATGACGTTTGGGCTACATATTACACCTCCTCGCTAATAGACGTCTTGTACTTTAACTTTTTTTCCGTGAACGCTCACTATACTGGGCTGGGGAATAATTCTCATCATGTTTAGTCAACAACTCACGAGCTATAAATATGTCATCTGATAGCTTACCTACAGCTATTATTCCTTGACTCTCACGAAACAAAGCTGGTAAAACCCCTTGGTAAGATATTTCTAGGTCTTTAATGTCATCAGTAATGACAAAATGCACTTTATCGGCAGTAATTTTTTTAATTGAATCTACTTTAACTAACCCCCCTACCCTAAACTCTTTGCCAAGTTTTAACTCATTAATTTTTGATGGAGGATAAAAAAATACTATATTATCCTCAAGATTATATAATATCATATATACTCCCCCAGCACTGCATAATAGGTAAAATAATATAATTTTTAATCTATTTTTCACCCTTTTTTGCATTAACTAACCTAACCTTAATCTTATTATAACCTAGCCAACTTGTTACTAACAATAAGCCAAGAGCAGCGAGAGCAAACAGGTATGAAACTAGTAAATAATTCATCTTAATATCTTTTTTGATGTTGTTCCATTATTCTAATAAACTCTATAATCTCTTGAGCTGAACTATCTAAGTAAAAATGCTTTACATATTTCCCTTGTCTATCCATCAAATAAACAAAAGAAGAGTGATCTAACATATAATCTTCACTATTAGTATCTATTTTAGCATAATACACCTTAAATTTATCAGCCACTTCTTTAATCTGTCGGTCGTTACCTGTTAAACCAATAAATTTAGAATTAAAATGCTTTAAATATTCCTTAAGAACATCCGAACTATCACGTTCTGGATCAATAGTAATAAAAACAAATTCAACCGCAATTTTATATTTATCAAGAGTATTAACGACCTCTGTTATTTTTTGCAAAGAAGTAGGGCAAATATCAGGACAATAGGTGAAACCAAAGTAAATTAAACTTAATTTCCCTTTCAAACTATCACTATTGAAAATCTTACCATCTTGATCAGTTAGCTCAAACTTTCCACCAATTTGCACATCGTCATTATACCCCCCTCCTCTGCCAGCAAGAGGTTTTTGCGGTGTATCAGCGGATAACCAAAGATAAAATGACATAATAGTTATCAATAGCCCCACTGCTATAATAGTGCCTATGATAATATTAGCCTGACATTTCTTTTGCATTAATATTCTTCTTTAGGTTATTTATTTTATAATATTGATAGATTGTCTATTCAACATTTGAGCTACTTCCAATGCAGCGTAAGTAACAATGTTACTAGCACCAGCACGCTTAAAACATACCAATGATTCTATTAGAGCCGCCTGCCAATTTAAGGCATTAGCGTCTGCAGCAAGTCTTAACATAGCATATTCACCACTTACCTGATAAGCAAATATATTAGTATTAAAGTTATTTGCCGCTTGGGCTATAATATCCAAAAACATCATACCAGGTTTAACCATAATCATATCTGCCCCTTCAGCCAGATCATGTTCTATCTCTAGCATAGCTTCTCTGCTATTGCGTACATCCATCTGATAGGTCGCTTTATCTAAATAAGCTGCCTTATTATTGTTTAAGGCATCTCTGAACGGCGAATAAAAATTCGAAGCATATTTTACAGCATAAGATAGTATATTAACGTTAATATACCCTTCTGAATCTAGCATTTGACGTATTGCCATAACCCTACCATCCATCATATCAGATGGTGCTACAATATCTACCCCTGCTTTTGCTAGAACTAAAGCCTGGTTGCACAAAGCTTCAACCGTTTTATCATTATCTACATCACCATTATGTAAAATACCATCATGGGCATGCGTAGTATAAGGGTCTAGTGCGACATCACATATTATACCAATATCGATGTTAGCATTTTTGATACTTCGTATAGTCCTACACATTAAATTATCTAGATTATATGCTTCATCCGCATTTTCACTTTTTAATTTTGCATCTATACAAGGGAAAAGTATTATTGCATTTATACCATTTTCATAAGCTTGCCTAGCCGTCAATACTACTTGGTCAACAGATAACCTATATATACCGGGCATGGTGGCAATCTCCTGACGCTGGTTTTCACCTTCAACAACAAATAATGCTAGCACCAAATCATTAACGCTAAGCCTATTCTCTGCCACTAATTCTCGTAGCCACCGAGTTTTTCTATTTCTTCTTAATCTTACTGCTGGATACATCATATTTTCAATTTTTTAAGCTCATTGCAAATAAGTCTATTATGTTTTTCTCTTTTTAAGCAATATACCACAAAAATTTCTACCACTAAGTAAAAAGTCTAATTAAATTATGTTTTAACATAAATTTGTTGATATATATCAAAACCAGCTGGATTTAGTTTGTAATCAATTTCTGCTTGCTGCAAATGTTTCAGTGTTTTAATACAATCATCTAATTTAAGCTTATTTACAGCTTTTTTAAAACTTGCCACATATTTGTAGAAAATTGGTGGGGATAGTGATTTTATAGCCATATCTATATCAACACCAATTTCTAATTTACTTAATACGGTGTATAAATTTAGATAATATCTGATTAATGCCCTAATAATTAGCACTTCATTAATATTTTGTTGTTTTAGTTTATTGAATTCTTGTAAAAAATTACCAGTATCTCTTGAGGAAAAATAAACACATAAATTATCCCCATTCCCCATAAAATCATCACTAACTACCTGCCGTGCATCATCCAAGGTAATTTGATCTTTATCAAATGTAAAATATACTAATTTATCGATTTCACTAACTAGCATTTGGTGGTCACCTTTTAGATGAGATGTTAAATAGTTAACAGCATCTTCTTTTATAACCTTACCAACATTATTACATTTATGTAATATTATCTTAGCAATTTTTTGTTCATCATCATGATAACAAGCTAGAGAAGCTAAATAATTTTCAGTTTCAAAAAGCTTACGTATGCTAGAAGCCGTTGATAATTCATCAGCAATAAACACTAAGAAATGCAATGAATCTTTACTAAGAGCAAGTTTTAAAGATTTATCTATAGACTCACTAACTGACCTAACAATAATCAATTGTTTCTGCATAAAGAAATTCTGTGTATTAACTAAAGTCTCAAGCGACCGAGATTTAATCTCTGAATATTCTATAGAGGTTTTTAGTAAATCAAATTTCTTCAACAAAGTCTTACAAACTTTATCTATATACCCCTTATCTGGACCATAAAGTAACAGAGCCTTAATTTGTCCATTACCTATCTTATCAAGTAGCTGAATAATTTGTGATAGGTAAAACTTCATCTTTAATGCTATTTTGTTTAAAATATAAAATTAATCTTCCCAGTATCTCATCCGCCCCTCGTTTTGTAAGATCTTCCAATGCCTTCATATTATCTACATAGCTATGATAAGGTGAAGAAGCTGTGCTATAAGAGGTTACATGGCGGAATGTTCCTGAAGTAACTTCTTGATTAGTTACAGTGTCAACCAACCTATACTGAATAGTTTGACTTACTGTTTCTCTTAACATATCAGAATTTTTTTGAAGAATAAGTGGTAAATTCTTGTTAGTAAATTTCACCTTTAATAAATACTTTGTTGTTGTAGATTTTGGTAAAATACTAGACAAATAGTAACAAAATTCTGCACCTTCAATAGATTCTATTGGCTCAACTTCAATAGTACTTAATTGGTTTAATTCCTGTAAACTATATTTATTACTATATACAGGTCTTAAACTACAAGAGCTACATAAAAACAAGTAAATGACGATTAATAATAAATTCAAGCTACTCCTTATCAACTATTAGCCCCTTCCTGTTTAGTTAATTCCTGAGATTGTCCATTTTCATCTACTTTACTTTTATTATAGTTACGCCTTCTAGGGGGACGTGAATAATTTGATTTTTTATCAATATATTTACGATTTGACTTAATGGTATTATCAACAACATTTTCATTGTCCAACTTATTTACCACTAATGCCTTATCAGTTTCTTGATTAGAATCAATTTTCTCCTTATCAATTGTTACTTCTACATTTTTATTTAACTCACTGCTAGTTTCTAACTTATCAGATGTTTTCCATTTTTGCTTCTTCTTATTAGGATGAGAAGGCTCTTTATTACTCTTTTCTTCTTGATAATTAGAGGACTGATTTTGAATTAATGGTTTATTACTAGCTCCAGCATGGCTAGATTTTTTTGGCAATTTTATTTTTTCAATTGAATAATTATCAGAGGTGGCAGATGGATCAACGTGGAAACTTAACTTTAAATTATACTTTTCTTCAATGAGAGAGATCTCTGAACGCTTATTATTCAGCAAATAGATAACGGAATAAATATTAGCAAAAATATTTACTAAATCGATATTTTCATTAAAAATTTCATTCTCTACCGTACGTAAAATCAACATAGCATTTGATTCATCCGCCCTCACAAGCCCCTTGCCATTACAATATGAACAAATCGATGAGTTTGATTCCAAAAATGATGGCTTTAATCTTTGACGAGACATTTCAAGCAAACCAAATTGGCTAATATTAGCAGTTTGAATTCTTGCTCGATCCCGGCTTAGAAACTCTTTAAAAGACCTCTCAATAATCCTACGATTTCTAGTATCATACATATCGATAAAATCAATAACCACTAAACCTGATAAATCTCTTAACTTAATTTGTCTAGCAATTTCTCTGGCAGCTTCCAAGTTGGTTTTTAATGCCATTTCTTCAATATTTCTTTCAGCAGTTGCTCTGCCTGAGTTAACATCAATTGAAATAAGTGCTTCTGTTGGGTTTATTACTATATACCCACCAGAAGGTAAAGCAAAAACTGGTTGATATAGCTTGGATAATTGCTCCTCAACAACGAATTTTGTAAAAATTGGTACTTTATTTTTATATTCTTTGAGCTTACCAAGATCAGTAGGCAATATATCCTTCATGAATTTTACAGCATTTTGATATGACTCACTACCTTGTATGATTAACTCTTTAACATTATGATCACACATATCTCTGATGACCTTTTGAATTAGCCCATCTTCTTCGTGTATAAAACAAGGTGCTATAGATTTAAGGGTAGTCTCTCTAATTTTATTCCATAATCTTACTAAATAATCATAATCTCTTTTTATGTCTAAAGTAGTACAACCAGCCCCAGCCGTGCGAATTATAATACTTGATGCACTACTACTATTATTTGCAGTTATCTTGCTGACGATATTCTTAAGTCTTCTTCGTTCATCAGCATTGGATATCTTACGCGATACACCATTCTGCAGAGGAGTATTAGGCATTAAAACACAATACTTTCCAGCAAGAGAAATAAAGGTGGTAAATGACGCACCTTTATTACCTCTTTCCTCCTTGGTAACCTGCACAAGCAGGACCTGACCTTTTTTTATTACTTCTTGAATTTTATATTGCTTCTGTTTATTACCTTCCTCTTTATCATTTCTGTCAACATTTATTGTTTCAATGTCATTATCTAAAACATCTAAATTAAATTCTACCTGAATTTTTTCGTCCACTAATCTTTCTATAGCATTTAAATCAATTTCCTCACTATCTATTATCGGATTATAGTTCCTCTTTGTTTCAAACTCCACAAGATCATCTTGGGTAATATCTGAAAGAGCAATTTCTTGTAATTTATTTATAGAAGGCAAAGATTTAAGATCAGATGCTGGTATATTATAATAATATGGATGAATTTCAGTGAAAGGTAAAAATCCACTCTTGTCCGGACCATAGTCAATAAAGGCAGCCTGCAAAGCTGGCTCAACCCTTATAACTTTTGCAAGATATATATTACCCTTGTTTTGTTGTTTTATTGCCGTTTCATATTCAATGTCCTCAATATTGTTATTCTGATTTAGTAAAACTACCCTTGTTTCATTAGGAAAGTTAGCATCAACTATAATTTTCTTATTCATTAATTTTTTACTCGTAAATTTCTAGGTATATTGCTAAGAATCTGTAAACTTAGCAATATTACAGAACATCTATTTAATTATAACAAATTTAAAACTTGACATTAAGTTTTAAATTGAGAAAACATTTAATTAAGCACATCAACCTAATAAATAACTATAACTTAGAATTTTCTTAACTATTTATGCAAATCCGCTGTTCTACAAACATAAATTTTATTCATAATAGAATAACAAATTAATTAGACAAATCTTAATGAATAAGCTAATGTACCCTTGGTTATATAAACTTTTTAAACGTTTCTCTATTTAAAAATTTATATACGATGTAATCTAGTTTAGCAAACAATTATTTATGACCAAAAATAATCATTTAAAAACAGCTTTGCTATTGTTTGTTAGTGTATTTCTTTTTGCATGTATTACTTACATCAATGCACTAGTAATACCAGATTTTCTAGTAAGTAGAGGCTTATCTGGAGAACAACTAGACCATATCGAATCAATCGAAATGTTAGGTTATATAATAGCTGGTTTATTCTTAACTCCCTTAATTAATAAAATCAGTGATAACAAAACTACCATTGTTAGCTTAGTCTTACTTATCATAGGTATATTAACCCTAATTGTGATTAAGGATTATACCATCCTTAAAATCAATTTTATTATAATGGCATCTGCCTACTACACTTATATAACCACAACTATCATCAAAATAGTAGAGTTAACCAATAGCTATAAATACTATAAATATTTTGCTCTTATTATCTTTTCTTTGTTGTGGATAGCTGGACAGTTTACCGTTGATTTACTGACCGAGTTTCTAGAATCAGCTATAAATGGGTTATTATTATGTACATTACTTTATAGTTTCATTATTATAACTTGTTTACAAAGAGAGAATATTAATAAAAATACAACTTTAGTTTCTAGATTTTCATTCTTAATTGAGAATATAGAATTACAGGTCCTAACAGGCTTTATGGTATCTTACATTACTTTCGATATATTGTGGTATTACGAAGAATTTGCCTTAGAGAAAAACTTCCCTGTATCAAAGATAGACACTATTACCCATTATACTCTTATAAGTATATTTTTCTTGATATCACCTGTTGTGCTATCATTAAAAATAATCAATAAATATCTTGCTAACTTAATATTGATAATTATCCTTTTAGGCAGTTTTATTCTTTTACCATATTATGGAGTTACTTTATTAGGTAACATCTATCTCCTATCTACAATTGGTGTATGTTTATGTGCTATTTTTATTTGTAATATATTAATATTATCCGGCAAATTTGAAGCACAAGATTTGAGAACTGCACTGGCAATATATTTCACTATGTGTGCTATTGGTATGTATTCTGGAGCTTTATCTTCTTATATATCTCATGGACTTTATGATGGACAAGGTTTTCTATTTTCTACATATAGTGTTGTTGGAACTTTTGTACTTTATTATTCTTGGTATTTTTTTAAACGAAAATTATATAGATTGTAAGTCAATTAATACATTATGAAAAAAATTACACTTGGCTTAATAGCTGAATATGTAGCTATTATTATTTATAAAATTAAATTTTATCAAATTCTCTATCATCGTAAAAGATATTATGTTGGCGAGATTGATATTATTGCCCTACGTGGTAAACAACTTGTTTTTATAGAAGTAAAAGCAAGATGTTCTGACATTGATGATAGAATATTATCAACTCATCAACAGATGAGAATAAAAAAATCTGCCAGTATGTTTTTAAGTGCTAACCCAAAATACCAAAATTATCATGTTAGATTTGATCTAATAATTATTAAACCTTATAGTATACCAATTATTATTGAGAATGCATGGTAATAGTCCCTATAGCTAATCCAAGGATAAATACTAATCAGGATATTTAGAATTTTCTTCTTGAAAATAAAAGGTTTGTAGCCTATACTATATAATAATATAAATAACAACATATTCATGAGGTTTCTTATGGTTGATTATACAAAAACTTTTACTGCCACTCAGAAAACATATGATGCGGGACTGAGGGAGTACATGCTGAAAGTCTATAATTATATGGCTTTGGCTCTGGTGCTAACTGGAGTAACAGCTTTTGCTACTATATCATTTGATCCATTAGCCAGACTTTTATTTCAGATTGGACCAAATGGACAGTTTATGGGCAATACTGGTTTGGGAACGTTGGTAATGATTTCTCCTGTGGGGATTGCTTTGTACTTCTTTATGGGATTCGGTAAGATGAGCTTAGATACTACTAAAGTGTTATTTTGGGTTTATGCTGCTTTAACTGGTATGTCTCTAGCATCTCTTGGGTTTATCTATACAGGAGAGTCAATTGCTCGGACTTTCTTCATCTGCTCATCTGTTTTTGGGGCAATGAGTCTTTACGGGTATAGTACTAATAGAGATTTGACATCAATGGGATCATTCGTTGTTATGGGATTATTTGGTCTTCTCATTGTATCATTGGTTAACATGTTCTTACAAAGTTCCGCTATATATTTCGCAACATCTCTAATTGGGGTTGGCATATTTATGGGGCTTATTGCATGGGATACTCAAAAAATTAAGTCTATGTATTTTATGTCTGGCGGTGGAGAATTAGGACAAAAAATGTCTATAATGGCTGCTTTTAGCTTATATTTAGACTTTATTAATTTGTTCCTATATCTTCTAAGATTCTTTGGTAATAGAAGAAGCTAGCTCTTATAGCTAATTTTAGCCATAGCAAATTGGCGTCATTGCGAGGAGTGTGTAAACACGACGAAGCAATCCAGATTTATTCTAATTTATGGATTGCTGCGTCGCCGCAAAGTGGCTCTGAGCCATGACGCTTGGCGATCAGATTTTTTATTCATCATAAGAAAATAGCAAAAAAATCCGTGAACGCTCACTCACAATGACATCTGTGAATTTAGCTTATGCACTCTTTAATAAAAAATAACTCCACAATATACAAGATAGTAGTATAATTGCACAAATCTGATGGAATAAAGCTATTAACACAGGTACTGAATATAAAATAGTAATTATGCCAGCTAACATTTGTAACAGCAATACACCAACAATATAATAAGCCGCTCTATTTAATTTAGGATGCTTGGTTTTCATTAAGCTCACTACTAAAAATCCAACACTAGCACAAACTATATATGCTCCCATTCTATGAAAAAACTGAACAACCACAGGATCATGTAAACTATCTATAGTAAGTAGTTTAAATGCTAGTTCTTCAGGTATAAAATTATCACCCATTAATGGGAAGCTATTATATACCAGCCCTGCATCAAGACCCGCAACTAACCCCCCTAAGAAAATCTGTATGTAAACTATACTAATAGTTACTAGACAACAAAGTTTTGCCAGATTTAAACTTGTTGTTTGTTCATTTAGTAAAATATCAAAACTATTCTTCATCAACTGATAGAATAATAAATTATAGATAATAATCGCTATAATCAAATGCCCAGCTAAGCGAAAATGACTAACATATGGCTGCAAAATTAACCCGCTTTTCACCATATACCAACCCATAAATCCTTGTATTCCAAATAATAACAATATCCCCAAATATACTGGCAATGCTTTTCTACCAATTTGCCCCGTTAGCAAAAAATATATTAATGGTATCAGATATAATAAACCGGCAACTCTACCAGCCAAACGATGAATAAATTCAATCCAAAAAATAAATTTAAACTCTGAGAGAGTCATATTAGTATTTTTTTGCTTATATTCGACTGATTGTTGATATTTACTAAACTCATCCTGCCACTCAACATTATTGAGAGGCGGCACGATACCTGTTACTGGCTTCCATTCAACAATTGATAAACCAGCATCAGTAAGCCTAGTAAGACCACCCCAAAAAATCATAAACACCACCATGCAGCAGCACACAATCAACCAACGTTTTACTAATATTTGTGACATTAAACCCATTATCTTTAATAGACTTCCTACATAAGTCAAATATCTATAGCTAACCCGACTAACATTTATCCATGGTAAACTTTCGTCTATTAGCGAGACCACGCAGCACTCCTCGCAATGACCAAGAAGCTATATATCTATAATATAACAGATTTTTTTGCCCCACTAATAGCTGTTTTCATTATTTTTGGGATGTTTCTTATTTTTTTCTTCACCTTACGCATGGCATGACATTTAAAAGCTATAGGGGAAATAGCCTGGTGCTAAAACAGGTAAAGCAATATTGCCACAACCACTACGTGGTTTCACAATGACGGTGGGGTGGTACCCTTAACAAAATATTTGTGGCTAATAGTAGGGATGACAAGAACGGAGGTGACATTAGACCTCTTTCGAAACTCTACTTTTGCTGGTAATTTGGACAATGATGCGGTACTCGAATCCTCACGTACATTAAAATACGCTACGGTTCGAGGTGAAGTGTTTCCTTCAAATCCTTGCACATAAGCGAGTTTCGAAAGAGGTCTATTGAAATAAATAACAAAGGGTCAGCGAAGAAAATACGCCAACCCTATTATGTTTGGGTCTAAAGAATTATCCCTGTTTACGTTGTAATTCTTTAAATTATTGGAACATACTTTATTTTATAGAAGTTACAGCCCTACGGTTCTGTGCCCAAGCTGCTTCATTATCACCATGAACAGCTGGTCTTTCCTTACCGTAAGAGATAGTATCAAGCCTATTACTCTCAATTCCTAGATTAGTTAAGTATCTTAGAACAGCTTCTGCTCTTCTTTCACCAAGTGCCAAGTTATACTCTCTTGTCCCTCTATCATCACAATGTCCTTCAATAGTGGCTAACACTTTAGGATGGTTTTTTAACCAATCTGCTTGTTTATTTAGTTGTTCTTTTGCTTGAGGTGAAATGTCTGATTTATTAAAAGCAAAAAACACCCTATCACCAGCACGTCTTTCGAAATCAGAAGCTAAGGAACTTTCCTCAACCTTATGAGCCATACCCGTATCTACTGGTGGTTTTTTTTTCGTAGTACCACACCCAGAAAGCACAAATAGTGCCAGAAAAGCTATTGTAGTTTTTTTTAGTATCATAACAAACTCCTTAATTATAATAA
The DNA here is from genome assembly GCA_020881195.1 of Rickettsia endosymbiont of Pseudomimeciton antennatum. Classification (GTDB taxonomy): domain Bacteria; phylum Pseudomonadota; class Alphaproteobacteria; order Rickettsiales; family Rickettsiaceae; genus Tisiphia. The sequence goes on from JAJIYL010000019.1 coordinate 29,710, forward strand.
GCTATTAAATTATATTTGCTTAACAAAAAATTGTCAAACACCCATTTCCTGTATTATATACTATCACATCATCACTTAAAAGTATAAAATTATTCTAACATTAAACTTTAACCTCTTGAGTATATGTAGTAAAAATATCATACATGGTCAATGAGAATATTTCATGAAGGTAATAGAATTACCTTCTAAACCCTTTGCAATATAGGAGATTCAGAGAATTTATACAAAAATATAAATTGTATTTTTGAGTTTTATCAAATTTCAACTTAAGCCCTTATAGCTATACCAAAAGGATTAGAATTTTTAAATTCTAATCCAAAACTGAGATTATATAATATTTTTTACAATATTTCTCCAATAACACTTAGTGTACGCTATAATTGTTGTATACTCAAATCATTAGAGCTTGACCTTTAGTTAAAAACTGATTATGCAAGAGATTAACAACTAATTATTACGTATAATGTTTCTATTAGAGCTAAAAAAAATAAACGGTACTCTTAACACCATGCATTTTATAGGCATCGGAGGGATAGGTATGAGCGGCATTGCCGAAATACTACATAATCTCGGATATAAAGTGCAAGGTTCTGACATATCAGAAAATTATAATACTAAAAGGCTAGAAAATAATGGTATTAAGGTTTTCCTTGGTCATCAAGCCCAAAATATCACTGATGTTTCATATGTAGTGGTCTCATCAGCTATCAATAAAGATAACCCTGAAATTCAGGAAGCCATACATAGAAAAATACCAATAATTAGGCGGGCTGAAATGCTAGCTGAATTAATGAGGCTAAAATGTTCCGTAGCAATTTCCGGTTCACACGGCAAGACTACTACTACATCACTAGTTGCTTGTTTATTTGAAGCAGCTGGGCTTTGCCCAACGTTAATTAATGGTGGTATTATTAATAATAGATCTACCAATGCATATCTTGGATCTGGGGATTATCTAATAGCCGAAGCCGATGAGTCTGACGCAACCTTCATTCACATACCAGCAACAATTGCGGTAATAACTAATATTGATCCTGAGCATCTAGATTTCTACCAGGACTTTGATAGTTTAATTAAAGCTTTTAAGAGTTTTATAACTAATTTACCATTTTATGGTTTTGCAATTGCTTGTATTGATCATCCAGTTGTTAGAAAACTAGTAAATGACATATTGGAGCGTAGAATCATAACTTATGGAATAGATTCGAATGATGCTAACATACAAGCCTTTAATTTAAATTCTGATATTGAATCATCAACTTTTGATGTACGAATTAGCCTACCTAACGTCAATGGTGTAACAACCATCGAGCGAATCACCTTACCTACCCCAGGAAGGCATAATATTCTTAATGCTCTTGCTGCTATCGCAATAGCTGTGGAACTTGATTTTGGTATCAAAATTATTAAAAATGGATTTAATAGCTTTAAAGGGATAAAACGCAGATTTACTAAAGTAGCCGAATATAACAACGCTACGATAATTGATGATTATGCTCACCATCCGGAAGAGGTAAAGGCTACGCTTGCTACGGCAAGAAATATTGCTAATAAGCGAAATAGTAAAGTTATAGCAATTTTCCAACCACATAGATATTCAAGAGTTAAATATTTGTTTGATGATTTTATGACTTGTTGTTTTGATGCTGACCAGTTATACATCACAGATATATATGCTGCCGGTGAACAGCCAATAGATGGTATAACAGGAAAAAGTCTAGTAGACAAAATCAAGGATAGTAAATCTCATCCGATGGTATCATTTATCGAGACTCACGAGGATATAGCTAAAATTATTGCCAATGAAGCTATGCCAAATGATATAATAGTTATGATGGGTGCTGGGAGTATTTCTGCTTGGGCAAATAATTTGCATCAGCAATTTACGCGAGAACGTCATTGCAAGGAGGCGTGACGATTTTTAAATGCAGTCGTCATTGCGAGAAGGCGTAGCCGACGAAGCAATCCATATGATAAGTTTCATGGATTGCCACACTCACGTACGTTCGCTCGCAATGACGGAGTAATAATAATTGGGTTAGCTATAACCTCAACAAATTGGTTAAGTAGATATTTTATAATTATGCAAGTAGCTGGTGAATATAGAAATAATTACAATTTAAGTCATCTAACTTGGTTTAAAGTTGGTGGATCTGCTGACATATTTTTTAAACCATTAGACTCATCAAGCTTAGCAGATTTTGTATCACAAAACCAACAACATCGACCAATAACTGTTTTAGGGGCTGGATCAAATATTATTATTAGAGATGGTGGTATAGATGGAGTTGTAGTAAAGCTTGGTCAGAATTTTACTAATATAGAATTAATGCCGGATAATCAATTATCGGTAGGGAGTAGTTGCCTTAATTTTAACCTTGCTAAATTTTGCCAGATACATTCAATTACTGGCTTTGAGTTTCTAAGCGGTATACCTGGTACTATAGGTGGTGGAGTGGTGATGAATGCTGGTGCCTATAACTCGGAATTTAAAGATATTATTCTAGCAATTGAAGCAATAGACTCTAGAGGGAATTTTATCATCATTCCTAACGAGGCAATAGGTTTTAAATATCGTGGTAATAATTTACCACAAGATTTGATTATAACCAAGGCTATATTTAAAGTAACGATTGGTGATAGTAATATGATCTTAGAAAAAATGAATGAAATAAGTAAAAACAGGCTAGCAAGCCAACCGATTAAAGAACGTACTGGTGGCAGTACATTTGCTAATCCCGAAAATCATAAAGCATGGCAACTAATCGATAAAGCTGGTATGAGGGGATACAAAATTGGCGGGGCTTCTATCTCACAACTACATTGTAATTTTATGATAAACCACGGCAACGCCTCTGCTCGTGATTTAGAAGATCTTGGTGATCTTGTTAAAAAAAAGGTATTTGAAAATAGTGGAATTAGTCTAAAATGGGAAATTAAAAGAATAGGGAAATATGCATAAATATCATACAAGTTTTATTGCCAATTCTAAGGTGACAATATTGAGTGATAAAGGAAAAAAACATGTAGCAGTAATAGGTGGCGGTATGTCTGCTGAACGAGAAGTTTCTTTATTATCATCTTCGGGAGTTAACAAAGCTTTGGTAGATAGTGGATATAAAGTTACTTTTATAGATATGGGAGTAGACATTGCCTCGGTACTTTTACAGATAAAACCTGATATAGTTTATAATTGTTTACATGGCACTTATGGTGAAGATGGTTGTTTGCCTGGACTACTCAATATCTTACGGATTCCTTATACTCATAGTGGCATTCTTGCTTCTGCTTTAGCATTTAGTAAAATACATGCAAAAGCATGGTTTGTTGCTAATGATATTAAGATAGCCAAGAGTATTGTCGTTAATAAATCTGATAATATCAAGAATGACCCTATGCCAAGACCCTATGTTATAAAACCTATTGCCCAAGGATCAAGTATAGGCGTTGAAGTAATATTTGTTGAAGATGATTTTAACTTTGCTAATTATGATTTTCCTTATGGTGATCAGGTAATGATTGAAGAATATATTAAGGGGCGAGAAATGCAAGTAGCCGTTTTAAACGGTAAAGCTTTAGGGGTATTAGAAATAAAACTCCTAAAACAGCGTTTTTATGCTTATGAAACTAAATACACAGATGGCTTTGCCCAGCATTTATGTCCAGCTCCATTACCACAAAATATATATAATAAGTTACTAGAAGAGTCGGAAAAAATATATCAAACCATGAATTGCAGAGGCGTAGTTAGAGCAGAGTTTATTTTTGATGAAAGCAAGAATGAGTTTTTTACTTTAGAAGTTAACACTCATCCTGGGATGACTACTTTATCGATTATACCAGAAATAGCTGCCTTACAGGGAATGGATTTCCGCTCGCTAGTTGAAAGAATTTTAGAGACAGCATGCATTGACACATGAAGAGGAATAAAGCGTCTAATAAGAAGAAAAAAGCCAATATACCTCTACGACGAAAGCTAGCAGTGGTATATATTAGAGCGGTATTTTTTATTAAAATTACCATGGTAATTTTGCTGTCTTCATTTTTCTATACCAGCTATTTTGCTCCTGTAAGACAAGAAATGATTCAGAATATTTACGAATTCACTTCTGATCTTGGCTTTAGACTTGAAAATGTTTTAATAGAAGGGCAATATAATACTAAGGAAGAAGATATATTGGCTACTTTAAATGCTGATAAGGGTACACCTATTCTTTCTCTAGATATGGGGGCAATAAAGAATAATTTAGAACGCAATCCTTGGATTAAAAATGTTGCAATTATTGAGAGAAGATTACCTAACACTATTTACATAAGATTAATTGAAAGAGTACCCATTGCTATCTGGCAGTTTAACGAGAAAGTTTTCCTTATCGATGAAGAAGGGTATAAAATTGCCGCTGATATAGGTATTTTTACTAATCTTCCTCATGTTGTGGGATTGGACGCTAATATTTATACGAGCAAATTAATTCAAGATTTAGCCAGACACCCTGAACTAGCTAAAAAAATTATCTCTTCTGTACTTTATGGGAAAAGACGGTGGAATTTAAATCTAGAGCAAGATATAATTGTTAAAATGCCAGATTCTGGGTTTGGTCGTGCTTTGGATTACCTTGCAGAATTGGATAGGAAAAATCTATTATTTAATCAGCATTATAAAACTATAGATTTACGAGATTCTAGTAAATCTTATATAGAGAAATATTAAAAATTATGAAAGCCAGATTGTCTAACTTTTTGACTCTTGACCTTGGTAGTAGTAAGATAGCTGGTATTGCAGCATATATTGATAAAAGAGAAGATGCAAAAATAGTAAGTCAGATTTTGCATCACTCAAAAGGCATTAAATCAGGAGTTATATTAGATTTAAAAGATGCAGAAAATAGCATAGTCGGAGCGATTTATGCATTAGAAAAAGATTGCGGTAAAAACATAAAAAAAATAACTATATCACTAACAGGCTATGGCACTAAGTCTTATTATGCAAATAGTAAAATAAAACTTTCTAATCAGCCAATTTCCCAACATGATATCAAAAAACTTATCAAAAAAGCCTTATTGGAGTTCAGGATTAAAGATCAAGAAATTATTCATTATTTTCCTATAGAATTTACTCTTGATGATAATAATGCTATTGAAGATCCAATCGGGATGTTTGGTAGAGAATTAGGATGTGAATTACATATTATCACAGCAAGTTCTAATATGCTGATGAATATTACCAATTGTTTTGCAAAATGTCATGTTGAAATAAATAATATTATACTAGCAATTTATGCATCAGGAATTGCTTGTCTTTCAGAAGATGAAAAAAATCTTGGCTCTATTATAATCGATATGGGAGCAAGAACTACCTCTTTTGGCGTATTTGTCTCAGGCAAGTTAATATATACAAGCTACATAGATATAGGTAGTTTTCATATTACATCTGATATAGCAAAAGTATTCTCAGTAAGCCTTAACGTTGCAGAGAAAATCAAGATTCTATATGGTAATGCAATGCCATCTTCTCTTGATAAAGATAATATTATTAATTTAGAAGATTTTGAAGTGGAAATTCCTGATAGTGGTAGACCAGCAATTACCTCAAAATATCTTGCATATGTCATCAGCCCAAGAGTAGAAGAAATATTATTGATGGTTCAGGCAGAGCATGATAGAGTCGTAGCGGGCAATATGATTGCCTACCGTATTGTTATTACCGGTGGAGGGGCAATGCTCCGGGGAGTAAAAGAACTAGCAAGCAAAATTTTTGAGAAACAAGTACGAATTGGTAAACCAGAAATCTTACCAGGTTTCGCTGAAGATTATAACCCCCATATATACTCTACTGCTATAGGTATGGTAAAAAACCAGTTTTTAAAAATACAAAAGAATAATTTTGATATTAATGATAATAATGATACTAGTTGGTTTAAAAAATTTCTAATTTGGCTAAAAGAAAATATCTGATCACCAAGCGTCTATTACGAGGAGGCGTGAGCCGACGAGGCAATTCAGGCAAGTAATTAGAAATGGATTGCCACGCTCACGTACGTTCGCTCGCAATGACGTGTATGCATCTAAAACGTCATTGCGAGACCACGCAAGTAGGTCGAAGCAATCCATTTTTAATCACTTTCTTGGATAAAAGCTATAGAAAAATTAGACTTACCTACTCTTAGAAAGATTTTTATAGTAGCAAAAGGTTCTGATTTTTTAAATAATTCTTACCTTAATGCTATATTAGAACGCCGTCTGTGAATTTGGTGTAATATTAGCCCTGGTTGGCTATAGTTTTTATAGTGATAGCATGTAGTTTATTATTATCCAATATTTCTGCTAAAGCTTTTTTTACCATCTTGTGCTGATTAATGAGACTAATTCCAAGAAAAGCATCATCTTGTATTTCTAAGGAATAATGATCCTGATCCCCAGCTAGATCAGCAATTTTTATTTTTGCACTTGGAAAACTATAACGTATAATTTTTTCAAGTTCTTTAATAGATATTGCCATTTTCTTTAGATTTTTTATGAAAAATACAGCAAAAATTTACAGCCTGCAACCTTTAAATTCTTTGCAAAAATGTCATATCAATATTGACATTTTAGAAGATTCATTTAGTCCAGCTCACAATTTGCTTAGAGTATATATAAACCAAATATTTTGGGTTACTTGAGTTTTAATCGTTTTACCATGAATTTCAAGACAAACATTGATAAAAAGCAAACTAGCAATATAATACATCGTGGAATTATGCCAAAAATGTCATCATCTTCGATTCGAAAAAAACAAAAGGATAATTATGATAGAAAATATTGAACTATTAAAAGAGTTTGTAGTTAAATGTTTAGAAGAAAAAAAAGCGGAAGATATCGTTGTAATAGATATAAAGCAAAAAACCACATTAGCTGAATATATTATTTTTGCAAGTGGACGTTCCACTAAAAATGTTGGAGCAATTGCTGAATATTTATCTTTAGAGTTAAAGAATCAAGCTAATGTCAATACTAATATTGAAGGACTTGCACAGTCTGAATGGGTATTAATAGATGCTGGAAATATATTAGTTAATATTTTCTATCCAGAAACTAGAGAACATTTTAAGTTGGAAGAAATGTGGAGAAAAAAATAAATTAAAAATATTAGATTTTTTACTGAAAACTACTTAGTGTAGTTAAAAAATAATGTATAAATACTTCTAAAGAAAAGGTGTAAATGGAAGAACATATTCTTATCAATATTATAATTTTAATAGGAACTGCTGTATTTGTTGTAGCAATATTGAAACGTCTTAACCTAAGCCCCGTTTTGGGATATTTAATTGCCGGGGCGGTGATTGGTGATCATGGATTCAGGATTGTAACCTATGATCAAACAAAAGTACTAGGAGAGTTAGGGGTAGTTTTCTTACTTTTTGCAATAGGTTTAGAATTATCTTTTGAAAGGTTAAAGGTAATGAGGCGATATGTATTCGGTCTTGGCTCACTACAAGTGTTAACAACCACTATAATAATTGCTGCCGCTGTTGCACTAATTAGCGGTAATAGTGGTGCTGCAATTATTATTGGGGGCGGTCTTGCTTTATCCTCGACTGCACTTGTCATGCAAGTTATTGAGGAAAGTCGTAGCCAGGCGACTCAACTCGGGCGTATATCCCTAGCTATCTTGTTATTACAAGATTTAGCAGTTGTACCGCTACTAGTTATCGTACCACTATTTGCTGGTGATAGTAAAGTTTCTTTAGCACCAGCTCTAGGAATAGCTCTGCTTAAGGCTATCATTGCTCTACTTGCTATATTTGTTGCAGGTAGAGTATTACTAAGACCTTTATTTGGGTTCATTTCATCGGAGAATGGTGATATAAATGAGCTGCCAATTTCTATGACTTTATTGGTAGTTCTGTCTGCTGCTTGGGCAACAGACTATTTTGGTCTATCACTTGCTTTAGGAGCTTTTGTTGCGGGTGTTTTGGTTGCAGAAACAGAATTTCGATTGCAAGCTGAAGAAAGTATATATCCTTTCAAAAGTTTATTATTAGGACTATTTTTTATGAGCGTTGGTATGAATATTGACGCACAAGAAATATATGCTCAAATATCAACTATCCTGACTTGCACTGTTGCCTTGATCATGGTAAAAACATTAATTATTACTGCCTTTTGTATCTTATTTGGTTTTAATAGGGGGATAGCCTTGCATGCCGGTTTATTATTGTCACAAGGTGGAGAGTTTGCTTTTATCTTATTTGGTCTTGGTAAAGAAACTGGTGTCATTGAAGAAAGTACTACCAATGTACTTTTATTAGTGGTGACATGTACCATGGCACTAACTCCATTACTGGCAATTTTAGGTAGGAAACTTGCTGAAAAACTTGATAAGCAGCTTGGGAAAACTCCAATACAAATTATAGAACTTGGGGCAAGAGATTTAACAAACCATATAATAATTGCTGGTTTTGGTAGCGTTGGTAAGATGGTAGCATCAGTGTTAGAAGCTGAAGGGATCAATTATATAGCATTAGATGTTAATGACGAAATTGTCAAAGAAGAAACAGCTAATGGATTTCCAGTTTTTAGGGGAGATGTATCACAGATTGATACGCTAAAAGCCGTTGGAGCGGAAAGGATTTTAACCCTGGTGCTGACAATGAATAATAAGGTTACTATCAAAAAATCTCTTCGAACGATATCAAGTAATTTTCCAGATCTTGAGGTTATTGTAAGATTAAAAAATTTACAGAATGCTAGAGAATTTTATGATGCTGGAGCAACCACAATTATCCCAGAAAATTATGAGACTGGGTTACAGCTTGGTGGAACGATTCTAAAATTTATTGGTTTGAGTGAATATGAAATAAATCGTATCAAAGGGCAATTTAGGTCAGGTAATTATGTAACAGCTAAGCGAGATGATGCATTGCATGAATTAGAAGAAAATGATTCAGAGAAATACTAGGTGTGTTACTCATGGCAATCAAATTACTGCTACTATTACAGCAAAAATTATATATGGGGCTATATATTTGGATTGTACTTATCTTGACCGCTATACCTTTACTAACAAAAGCAGATAATCAGAGGTTGCCTATACCCAGATTTGCCTCGATAAAAGCTAATGAGGTAAATGCTAGAGTTGGTCCTACGATAAAAGCCCCTATAGAATGGGTATTTATAAAAAAAGGGGAGCCGGTAGAAATTATTGCAGAATATGAACAATGGAGGCAAATTCGTGATATTAAAGGAGAAGGAGGTTGGGTACACTCAAGTGTATTGTCCGGTAAAAGGTCGGTGATTGTGGTAAGTCCAGAATTGGTAGCTCTTACTAGAGTGCCTAATGATCAAAATAAAATTGTTGCAAGAGTAAGTAATTATGTCCGTTGTTTACTTAATAAATGTAAAAAAGATCATTGCCAAGTACGTTGTAAAAATTATACTGGATGGTTACCTAAAACAGTATTGTGGGGAGTCTATAAGGATGAGTAACTCACCTTACGCATGGCATTTAAAAGTCATGGGGAAAATAGTCTGGCGTCATTGCGAGGAGTAGTTTTGCTGCGACGAAGCAATCCAGAAAAGTAATTAGAAATAATGGTATGGACCTACCCTATATACAGAATGAGAAGCAAATGCTAATCTTCTAGGATAGGAAATGAATCCTAAACAACAATAAGGAGGCCCATATGGAAGTTACCACAATTGGTATAGATATTGCAAAAAGA
>JAJIYL010000020.1 GCA_020881195.1 Rickettsia endosymbiont of Pseudomimeciton antennatum
AAAATGTTTAAAAAGCAACTCACTTAATATACGTAGACTAATTTTTAAATCTTCCTTGTCAAGTTTTCCTGTGAAATATCGATTTAATCTTTCCTTTTGTGCATCATCTAATAAACTTATATCTTGTGTTGTATAATGTTGTAAATAGAGATGATTGGCAAATAAATTGATAACTTGATTTCTTATCCCACTTTCAATTTCTTGATAACTACTGCCTTTAACATCCTTAAGATTGAGCAAAATCACAGGGTAATTACCTTGCTGAGCCATGGCATATTCATTACCGTTAATCTTTAAAGGCTTTAAAGTCCTTTTTCCTTTAATACCTAAATCGATTTCCCCACCAGTAAAGAGAATGTGATTAACTCTATCTTCTGTAGGTAAAGGAATGCCATTTTGATCTACTTCTATCTCAAAAAATTTCTGAAGCATGTTCATATTCAAACTCTTACCCCAACGTCTTGGTCTAGTGATGAGTATTACTTCACCACTATCCTCCAGTAATTCTTGAATCATTAAGCTTTTATCAACAAATACATCACTATTTAATAATAATGTCTCAAAATTATCAGTACCTACCCTCATTCTTGGTGGTTTATTGTTACCTATAACAATATTAGAGTTTCTGGTTGATATATTATTAGAAATTTCTACTGTCATATTAATTTTTTATATTGGAAAATTATTATAACCTGAATTCCAAGCTATTCTAAATTAAGGTCATATCTATAAATATAGCAGATTTTTTTGATCCACTAATAGCTGTTTTCATTATTTTTGCGATATTGCTTATTTTTTTCTATAGCAATTATCTTTTATCTAAATTTTCAAAAAAAATTAAAATTTTTCTCCAAATCAATAATTAATTCTTCAAATTGCTTATTATTGGAATATTCTAGAGTGATCTTGTCTTTTATTTGGTTTTTAAACCAGGTGATTTGTCTTTTTGCATATTGCCTGGTTTTAATTTGAGCTAGATTTAAGGCAGTCTGTAAAGTAATTTCATTATTCAGATAAGATAATATTTCTCGTAAACCAATGGTTTTTATGGCAGAAAAGTATATGTCGGGAAAGTTTTCTTTGATTAGAGCTACTTCTTCAATTGCTCCTTCATTAAATATTTTTTCTAACCTCGCATTACATGTTTGATAAAGAAATTCTCGCTCCGGATGGAGAAAAATTACTTTAAAGTCAAATCCTGAAAGAATGGATATATTTTGGGTGGCTTGGAAAGTAAATATAGATTGCCTAGTTTGCATAAATACTTCATAGGCTCGTATAACCCTTTGGGTATCCTGCTTGTTTAACTTTTGACTAGCCCATACATCAAGCTCTTTTAGTTTATTAAAGAACTGACATGAGCCAATCTTAGAGTGCAACTCTCTAACATATTGTCTAATTTCAGGAGATATTGCCGGTATTTCATTATAACCAAAAAGTAGTGAATTAATATATAACCCCGTACCACCAACAATTATTGGCAGCTTACCTCTATTACGAATGTCTGTAATTTTCTCAAGAGCATGATTTACATATTGCATTACTGAAAATTCTTGATCTACAGGTAAAAAATTATAAAGATGATAGGGGATCTCGTTTCGGTATGTTTGTGATGGTGAGGCGGTGATAATAGGTATCTGCCTATAGATCTGCATAGAGTCACTGTTAATTATCTCGCCATCATATATTTTAGCTAAATAATGTGCCAAATAAGACTTACCACTAGCGGTAGGTCCGCATATAACTAACATTTTCTTTATATCTCAAAACTCAACTTTTTGATTATTATATAATAAGTATTGTACAATACTTTGCCATTGATACACAAGCTTTTTTCTAATATAACTAATCCGAATAGGTTCTAGCCATGGTAAAGCAACGTCATTGCGAGGAGCCACTTTAGTGGCGACGCGGCAATCCATAAAAGTGCTTAGAAATGGATTGCTTCGTCGGCTCATGCCTCCTCACAATGACGCCTTGGGTAAGAGTACTCTCGTCTATTAGCGAGATCATGTAATGGTCGAAGCAATCCATTTTTAATCACTTTTCTGGATTACTTCGTCGCTAATAGACATCAGTGAATTTGGCATAATGCTAATCGAGTTAGCTATAAAGAGATATAAAATTATGAACATACATATAATTAAAACAGAGCAAGAATACAAATCTACCTTAAAAAAAATAGATGAATTACTTGAAGCTACAGAAAATTCTGAGCAGTCAGAACAACTAGAAATATTATCTATATTAGTAGAAGATTATGAGAGTAAACATTATAAAATAGAAATGCCTGATTCGATTGAAGCTATTAATTTCAGGCTAGAACAATTAGGATTGACCCCACAACTGTCGAAAATTCGATAGAGATTATACCATAAAAAATAATATATCTAGATGTATGACAAGACCGGCATTCCTAATTGCTTTTTTTACAACAATTGTGCGTTATTATGATTATGCTCTTTTTGGTTTATCAGCAACAGTTCTATCCAAGAACTTTTTACCATTAGGATCAAATGATAAACAAATATTATTATTTTTTGCTATATTTAGTATAGCTGTAATAGCTCGTCCTATCGGCTCGATCATTTTTGGTTTTATTAGTGATAAATATGGCAGAATTGTATCAGTTAGAATCGCCGTATTTTTAGCTACTATCTCCACAATTCTTATCGGATTAACTCCTAATTTTGATAAAATTGGTATGGTAGCTACAATAATTTTAATGTTTTGCCGTATGACATTTTTAATGAGTTTAGCGGGAGAAAATGATGCAATAAAAATTTATGTTGTAGAAAAAGTTGGTAAGGCTAGCAAAAATTGTGCTAGTGGTATCGTATCATTTTGCAGTCAGGTTGGGGCATTGCTTGCGGCAACAATTTACCATTTTTCTACAAAGTTTGAATCAATTGCTTATTTATGGCGGGCAAATTTTATTATTGGCGGAGTTTTTGGCTTATTTATCATATTACTGAGGCACTATTTTCATGAAAGTGAGGAGTTCTTAAAGTCTAAAAAGGATCATAAATCTACTGATTATAACTTTTTTCATTTAGCAAAGATTATAAAAGATTCACCTAAAAAATTTATTCTAGCAATATTAATAAGTGGCTGTATAGGGGGGATTTACCATTTCCTAATTTATTTTTGGGGAGTCTTTGCCGTAAAAAGTGTACTGGTTATGAATAGCAGTCAATCTCAAATTATCAATATAGTTTTAATAAGCATTTATGCTATTATGTCAGTATTATCTGGTTTTTTAGCCGATAGGTTTTATCCTAAAAAACAAATTATCATCTCATTATCATTAAGTTTGTTAGCTATAATTATTGTCCAATTTCTATTATATAAAAAAATCTCGGTAATTTACTTCCCGGTAATTCTTATCGGACTCTCTCCATTTTACATAGTGCCATTACAAATTATTGTCCAATCTATGTTTGTGACTAATATTAGGGGCAGAATGTGTAGCCTATCTCATTCACTTGGCAGTATGATACTTTCATCCACAACACCATTTTTTTGTATGTTATTGTGGCAATATTTTAATTCAATATACTTAGTGCTAGGATTTTTTCTGCTATTATTGCTAATATTGTTCAGTACAGTAATTTATCTGTATAGTGCAAGAGTTATAGTTAACCCTACTAGCATTTAGTAATAGTAAACTATCGTCATTGCGAGCGAACGTATGTGAGCGTGGCAATCCATTTCTAACCACTTTCTTGGATTGTTTCGTCGGCTAACGCCTCCTCGCATAGGCGTCAGTTTAAGAAGGTAGTAATTGAAAAGCCGTCATTGCGAGGAGGCGTTAGCCGACGAAACAATCCAAGAAAGTGGTTAGAAATGGATTGCCACGCTCACATACGTTCGCTCGCAATGACGCTTATGTGCAGATATACTGTTTTACTTACTCCTTAAACTGACGCCTATGTGGCTCCTCGCAATGACGGCGTAATGCTAGCCTGGTTAGCTATATAACAAATTACCAAATTGAAGGAGAGAATTTTGCAAAAAAAACATGATATAATAAATTATGACTATAGTGCCTGTAATACTTTAAGAAGGCTAATAGTTGACCATATAAAACCATATCTAAAACAGATTGGGGTAGCAGTATTGTTTATGGTAGTTAATTCTGGGTGTAATGCTTATATTGTTGAATTAGTCCGACCAACCATTGACCAAATATTTTTAACACATAATCGTCAAATGTTATTATTTCTACCGTTAATGGTAGTAATGACATATACCATTAAAGGTGTTGCTGAATATTATTCAAGTTATTTAATTAAATTTGTCGGTCAAAGAATTTTAACTGATTTGCAAATTAAAATGTATGAACATCTATTATTTGCCGATATTCTATTTATTCAGTCTCAATCATCGGGACGTTTAATATCACGTTTTACTAATGATATTTCCATGATGCGTGGGGCTGTATCGAATATATTGGTAGGTTGTGTCAAACATCTTCTAACAATAATAGGTCTTATCATAGTGATGTTTAAGCTAGAACCTAAGCTATCTTGTATTGTATTTATGGCATTTCCAATAGCAATTTATCCAATACAAAAATTAGGACGGAGAATTCGCAAAATATCAGGTCAAGCTCAAGAGGAATTAGCTAATTATACTTCAAGGTTGGATGAAACTTTTGGGTCAATTAAAATTGTTAAGTCTTTCTTAGGAGAGAAAATTGAAAGCAATCGAGCTTTATTGATCTCCAATAATATTTTACGTTTTCTAAAAAAAACTGCAAAATTGGATGCTCTGATCTCACCAATTATGGAAATATTAAGTGGTATCACAGTTGGAGGACTTATCTGGTATGGTGGACTATTAGTCATAGAAGGAGAAACTACCCCGGGAGCATTTTTTGCTTTTATCTCAGCTTTTATTACAGCTTATAGACCTTTTAAAAGTTTGGTGTCTTTAAATATGAACCTACAAGAGGGTATTGCTTCAGCAAGAAGAATATTTAATATTCTAGATACTGAGCCTATTATCAAAGATAGTGTAAATGCTCAAACTGTTCAGTTAGTTAATCCATCAGTAATCTTTAACAATATAGAGCTAAAATTTAATAATAAAGTAGCTTTAAAGCATCTGAATTTACAATTAATGCAAGGGAAGACTACAGCTGTTGTAGGACGTTCTGGTGGCGGTAAAACTTCATTATCTAATTTGTTAGTAAGATTTTATAATCCAACTAGCGGACAAATTTTAATTGATGATTACGATATTAAAGATATAAAGATTGACTCTTTAAGACGGCAAATCTCTTTAGTAACGCAAGATACTACATTATTTGACACTAGCGTTGCAGAAAATATTGCTTATGGTAATCCAAATGCCACTCGCAGTGAAATTATTACCGCGGCAAAATATGCTGATGCTGATGAGTTTATTTCGCACCTTCCATTTGGCTACGACACGATAATTGGTAATCAAGGTTTAACACTTTCAGGGGGGCAACGTCAACGTTTGGCGATAGCTAGAGCATTTTTGAAGCCAGCAGCAATTTTAGTTTGGGATGAGGCGACAAGTTCGTTAGACCAAAATTCTGAACAATTAATTTTAAATTCTTTAGTAAATATTCGTAAAGGTAAGACTACCTTAATTATAACCCATCGTTTATCGAGTATTAAGGATGTTGATCATATAGTTGTTATGAAATCTGGTATGATATTTGAGCAAGGAACTCATTCACAGCTTATAGAAAATAAAGCAGAATATTATAAACTATATCATAAAGAATTAGAGGAGGGGAAGAAATAATTTTTTATAAATAAAAATTTTTGTTTTATAGAAAAATACTATTGTCATATAAAAAAATTCTTGATACATTTATTATTATAAATACTTTATTATAAATAAAGTATTTATAATACTTATCAATTTATACAATTTGGAGGTTTCATTATGTTTAGTAGGGCACAAATGTTTGCAATAGCACAAGCTATCGCAGATAAAAAAACAAGCTGACATACAAGCTAATGTACAAGCTGTACACAATATACAACCAGTACACTATGATAATGTACGCACAAACAATTGTTGGGGTAATATAGATTATTCGCCATTAGCCCCTACTGATAAGCTTAACGTTAGTGTCTCCCCTGGGATGGCGGGAGTTTTAATTGCTGGTACTATTACTGCTGCAACCAATCCAGTAGCTGCTGGTCAATTCTTAACCAGAGCTGCACCGGCAGCTATGGTAGTTGATGCATGTAAGGGAGAACCTTCTTTTAGTGTATCAATAACAGGTCACCACGGGGAGACATTTGATCATTTTGAGTTTCCTCACTAATATAATTAACCTAGATTCGATATAACTTGTTACATCGAATTTAGGGGTATATTATAGAAATAACATATGTCATTGCGAAGAGCTACTTTAGTAGCATTGATGTAATCCAAAAAACTAACCCAAAATGGATTGCTTCGTCGGCATATGCCTCCTCGCAATGACGTAGTAATGTTAGCTATAAGAACCGTTTCAAGTATATATTTTATTTAGTGCTTATGTCGAATGTTGAGGTTAATTATGTTTAAGTGGGATCAATATCTGTTATATGTAATCAGGGAAACGTTGCATATGACTATCATGCTTCGAGTAATAACATATCTAATTGAAAATAATATAAGTGTTTATGAAATTTTCTTTATTAAATATTCATTATGCCATACCATTCCCCTACTATTTTTTGGGTTTATTGGTTATACAATTGATTATCACTATAGGTATAAAAATAAAAAACTTTGATAACTGCACACGAAGAACCGTTTCAAGTATATATTTTGTTTAGTACTTATGTCGAATGCTGAGGTTAATTATGTTTAAGTGGGATCCTAAAGATATGTTATATGTAATTAGGGAAACGGTGCATATGACTATTATGCTTCGAGTGATAATCTACCTAATTGAGCATAATATAGGTTTTTATGAGATTTTCTTTAGTAAAGATGCATTATACAGTACCATTCTTTGGCTGTTTTTTGGGTTTATTTTTACTGCAATTCAGCATTACTGGTGTAAATATTACTGGCATAAAAATAAAAAACTTTGATAACTGCATACTAAGAACCGTTTCAAGTATACATGTTTATTGCTTATGTCAAATGTTGAGGTTAATTATGTTTAAATGGGATCAATATCTGTTATATGTAATTAGGGAAACGTTGCATATGACTATCATGCTTCGAGTGATAATTTATCTAATTGAGCATAGTGTAGGTTTTTATGAACTTTTCTTTAGTAAGGATGGATTATGTTATACTCTTCCCTCACTATTCTTTGGGTTTATTGGTTATACAATTGATTATCACTATAGGCATAAAAATAAAAAACTTTGACAACTGCATACGAAGAACCGTTTCAAGTATATATTTTATTTAGTGCTTATGTCGAATGTTGAGGTTAATTATGTTTAGGTGGGATCAATGTCTGTTATATACAACCAGGATGACGTTATATATGACTATCCAGTTTCAAATGATATATTATCTAATTAAGCACGATATAGGTGTTTATGAAATTTTCTTTAGTAAGGATGCATTATGCAATACCATTCCCCTACTATTCTTTGGGTTTATTGGTTATACAATTGATTATTACTATAGGTATAAAAATAAAAAACTTTGATAACTATATTGATAGATTTTGTTTAGTAACCTAATCAATACCCAAAATTTTATGGATTTGTATAGAAAGACGATAATTATACTTAAGTGCTAAATCAATAGCCAGTTTTTCATTTTGTTTATTTAGCAACGGATTGTGTTGATCCATAGGCTGAATAAATACTGGTATATTATATTTACTTTGCCCGACTTCAGGTATGTTAGAATATTCTGGTATATTTTTAGCTACTAAAAATTTTAGGGCATTAATGCGAGATAGTAAATCATCCCGCAATAGGGAATAACCATTTTTTGTAACTTTGGGGGAGCAGATTATATGCACTTTATCTGGAAGATTACGATATAATGTGCCATTAGTTTCAATTTGCACTAGATAATCTAGATATATTAATTTATGACATAATAATTCTATAGGTTGACGAAAAGGCTCGCCACCAGTTATAACCACTAATTTAATATTAATCGTAAGTTTTTTGATTTCTTCGATAATGCTATTAATAGCCAATATATTAAAATCTTCAAATTCAGTATCGCAAAAATCACAAGCAAGATTACATCCGCCAAGCCTAACAAAGACAGCAGGCATACCAACAAAAGGTCCTTCACCCTGAATAGTCCTAAAAATATTCTTAATTTCTAGGGTAGTTCCATCATTAAATATTGCTGCCCTTTTGGGATTTTGTCCATGCATAAAAGATTCATTGTGGGAGTAATATGCTAACAAACTTGGTTTTAGATAAGTCAACTATAGGTTTTACAAGAACATTTTCTGAATTTGCTTTGTCTACGTAACCAACTGTTATACCATAAGGATAAATATTTCCATAACCAGAGGTTATAACTTTCTCACCTTTTTGCACTAAGTGGGTTTTGGATAAATATAGTATTTTACTACCGTTACCATAGCCACTCATGATACCTTTCTCTTTTGAAGATGCTGTAGTGATCGGGATTCTAGAATTTACGTCATTAACTAAAATTATTTTAGAGTAATTGTCACTTACTTGTATTATTCGACCAACCAATCCTTCACCGTTGGTAACTATTTGATCAACTGCCACACCATGTCTTGCTCCAGCTGATACTAAAGCAGTTTTACTGAAGGGATTTAACGAAACACTTAGTAATTTAGCACTAACATAATTATATTGTTCTTCTTCTATAACGGATAGCAGTTTTTTTAGTTCTTTATTTTCAGATTGGATTAAATATACATCACTCTGCAAGCTTCTTAGTCTTGCTACTTCTAATTGTAGTTCGATATTCTCTCTTGCTAAGTCCCGTAAATAAATAAAATTCTGGGTTATTAAGTTAATTTGCTTAAATACATTTTCATGAATTAACAAGCCACTAAACATAACATGTCCAACAATTTCAAGAGATATAGAAGAGAATCTTTTTGGAGTAGCAATAAATAAGTAAAGCGAGGATATAATAAAAAATAAAGTTAAACCGCGTTTCGCGGTAATAAGTATAAATTTAGATAACCCTAATATTCTACTAGGATTCTTTATTCTATTTGCCAGTAATGCCATTTGTTAATCTTGTTTAAATAAAACATGTTTTAATTTTTGAAAATCTTCCAGTACTTTTCCCGTGCCAAGAGCTACACATGATAAAGCTTGTTCAGCAACAATTACCGGTAGTTTAGTTGCTTCTTTTAGGACATGATCTAGGTTTCGAAGTAATGCCCCACCACCAGTCATAACAATTCCCTTATCTACAATATCAGATGAAAGTTCAGGAGGAGTACATTCCAACGCCACTTTTACTGCTTCAACAATCTGGCTGACTGGTTCAATTAAACTATCAGCAATTTGTTTCTCGTTTAGTAGCATTTCTTTAGGTATACCATGAATCAAATCCCGTCCTTTAATTTCCATTACTCTTGGCTCTAAACTATCGTCTACATAAGCAGCACCAATCTGCTTTTTAATTTTTTCTGCTGTAGCTTCACCAATTAGCAAATTATAATGTCTTCTAATATAAGAGATAATAGACTCATCCATTTTATCGCCGCCAACCCGCACTGATCTAGCATACACAATACCTCCTAATGATAGAACAGCTACTTCTGTTGTTCCGCCACCTACATCAACAATCATTGAACCAGTTGCCTCTGTTACTGGTAAGCCAGCACCGATTGCTGCTGCCATAGGTTCTTCTATAAGGTAGACATCTCTTCCCCCTGCACTCTCTGCTGCTTCCTGGATAGCTCTACGCTCAACTGGTGTAGAACCTGAAGGGACACAGATTATAATCATTGGACCAGTAAATGAGCGACGATGATGTACTGTTCTAATAAAATGTTTTATCATTTCTTCAGCCCCCTTAAAGTCGGCTATAACACCATCTTTTAGTGGTCTCTTAGCTTCAATGTCGGTTGGGGTACGCCCTAACATATTTTTTGCTTCATGACCAAATGCGTATGGTTTAAATGCCCCATCCACTTTAATTAATGCAACTACCGAAGGTTCGTTAAGTACGACCCCTTTGTCTTTGACATACACTAAAGTATTAGCCGTACCAAGATCTATCGCCATATCACTTGCAAATTTACTGAAAAATTTTGTTAGCATTTTTATTTCTCCAAAATCTAAGTTCTAACTGTTGTATAGCTAATACCAGTTCTCGAAATTAATTTAGGTTGAGGAATTTGTAGGAGACACGGAACGCAGCACCGCAGCGTACTTAAATGTACGTGAGGATGCGAGTACCGGATCGACGCACAAATTACCAACATAAATTAATTTCGAGAACTGGTATAACCCGACTAACATTACTCTGTCTATTAGCAAGGAATACCGCAGGTCGGACGAAACAATCCATTCCTGACCATTTTTTGGATTGCTTCGTCGGCTCACGCCTCCTCGCAATGACGTATGTACTTATAACCGTCATTGCGAGCCACCATAGGTGGTGTGGCAATCCATGTATGGACCTACCCGATAATGCAAGAAAAAAATAATATATAACAGCAAAAA
>JAJIYL010000021.1 GCA_020881195.1 Rickettsia endosymbiont of Pseudomimeciton antennatum
CTACAACTGACTCAGCCATCCTTACACCATCTCCAAAGCCTTATGTTTTGGCACTTGTACTTTGAATACTTACTTTGCAGTAAGAGTTATAAGGACTTCCCAAGTTGTGTCATTAATCTCTACAAACTCGCTAACGCCTGAAACCCCGGTGGTTGAAAACTATTGGATTTGCTAGATTGACCTCCCGTTTTCTGTTGCTTACTGTCTTGTGTAGAACATCAGCTTCCACTACCAATAAAATTTCGGGGCTATCACGTTCACCATTCGGTTTCGGCTCGAATGTTTCGCTGTCTACACTTCACCACTGTCGTTACCTTCAGCAGTGCAAGACTCACTATATGGTGGAACTAGCTACTCCTTCCATAACAGGACTTTCACCTGTAAGACTAATGCACCTTGTCTTGGCACACACACAAAATAAATGATTGACTCGATATCATACTTATACAAAGTTTCTGATAGACTCCAAAAGTTACATATAAAATTTCTTTTTATACCAAATAACTATTTCTACCCTCTTGAAAGATTGCTTTAATGAAGTATCTTTTCTTTATATTCTCTACCTTTTAAATTTTACCTATATTTATAACTACTTGTCTTGACTCTTTAATGAGTACGTATTTTATTTTTTTTAATATTCTCTAATGAAGCCCCTGTAAATTTTCTTTTAATGCCTTTGGTATTTCCAGATATTTTTTTTACTGCATGAGTTGCAATACCTATAGTTTTTGCCGTAATGCGTACCTTTGTTTTCTCATTCTTATCTTCAAAGAATTTTCCAAGTTTTTCTAGTCCTATAGAAGAACAGAAATTTGATAATGATTTCCATATTGTATCACCTTTACTACCCAGTAAATGCCCTTTATTAATAACATCTTTACCTATTTGAGTGTATATATTGTCAGTGGATACTGTTTGCATTGCTTCTATCAACTCTTTTGGCTCAGCTTTTTTAGGAACAACCCCTTGCTCTTTTAATGATTTATCTCTTGCCTCCGTAAGCTTTTTATCCATTATATCTACGTAACTATCTAGATTCTCTTTAATTTTTTCCGCTATTTCTTGCATAGCTTTACGAGATTCTTTTTCTGCATGATTTGCATTTAACCAATCTTCTGATTCCCGTAATTCTAGCCATCTTTCTAATTTCCATTTAGTATGATACCTAACTTGCTCTTCATTAATAGTGCCTGTATATTGTTCTTTCTTCTCTTGAGTATAAACTTTAACAGATTCTTCTAAGAAATTAGCCACTAATGCACTCTCATTAACTATACCCTTAGTAATAGGATCAGAAATTTCTATCTTTTTTACAAAATCATCAACATCTTTAATTTCTCCTTCAACTGCAACTCCTAAATTTAAAGCTCTCCTTTTGACAAATTCACCAAGCGTTCCTTGAAAACCTGCAATATTTTGGCTAGATTTTACCCATTTAAGATTTTCACCGTTACCTATTCCTGGAACTTCTAATAATTTTTTATAACTATTTTGAATTTCTGTTATTAATGATTGATTTATTTCTTTATGATTTTTCTTTGCTGTTATTACTTGATCAATTTTAAGTTGTATATCCATTAATTTAGCAACATCCAACATTTGTGCTTGATTTTCCTGATAAAACTTACCAATATTTTTAAAAGTTCTATTTAAAACATCTTTTACTCTTGTATCTGTTGTAATTTGATCGTGACTTATATTATTATTGATAGCTATTAATGAATTTTTGATATGATCCAAGGCATCTTTATTAGTTTTAGGATATTCTAATAGGTCATTTATTAATTCTTGAAAAGGTTTTTTGGCATTTTCTAGCCCTTGTTCAAGCCCATCAGATTTACCAAGTTTTTTAAAAGCCTCAACTAATTCTTGTGATGGAACTACCCCCTGATAATCCCTCCATAACTTAGTTTTAGTGCCTGGAAAACCAGCGAGTTCTTCTCTGTTTAGAAAATCTAACACTAAATTATTTTTATTACGTACCTTTCCACCAAATATTTGAGGAGCATTCAATAAATCATTAAAAGCATGACCAAAATCAATTCTTGCTATCCTGTTATTTTCTTGCCTATCCTTTACAACCAACATATTACCTGGATTGACATCATGATCCCCACAAAGAGCAGAAATAGCGATTCCTTGTGCTAAATCTTGCCTAAGAATATTGTCATTTGCGGTACCAAGATTTAGATTATTTTTAATATCTAGTTCTGCAGAAATTTTAACATGCCTACCAGGAGCCTTAACTCCTCTATCTTTTTTAGCAAAATCATCTAATGTACCTTGTACATTTTGAAGATATTTTGAGGCTACTAATACCTTCTTGCGATCTTTGTTGTACACTAATGATACTTCAGGCACTAGCTCTAGGTTTTGGTCTTCTCCTATTATGCCTCTACTAATAGTTGCAGCAATTAACTCACCAAAATTCTCACGATCCGTTCCACTTGCTTTAGCGTGTCTAATAATTTCTGCATCCTTAATAGATGGCTTCAACTGATAATTTATACCATTTCTTTGTACCTTTTTACTACCAGTTACTCCGCCTGTACTGGAGGCCCCTTGAAGATTAAATTCTGTGTAGTCAATATAATTTCCTGCCATAAATTACCTTTTAATAATCTATAATTAATTAAACGCTAATTGAAGTTTTTTGCAAGATAAAATTGTTATTAGGAGTTATATATTAATCTACTTGTCTTAATATTAAGCCCAATATCTTTAATATGAGAATTTATTTTTTCTATTTCCATATCCCACCATTTTAACTTTAATAATTTTTCTATAGTTTGATCATCAAATCTTCTCCTTATAAACTTCGCAAAACTGCCGCCAACTATGTGTAAGGATTAACATTTTGGTTATAGTAGAGTTAGCTGCAATAATTGCTCCATCACCAATTTTTATGCCTGGTATGATAGTAACGTTATAGCCAATCCACACATCGTTGCCAATTCCAAACTTCCGGTAATTTTTCTAAAGTCATTTGATCGTTAATCAATGCTTCTTCTATTTCAAATCTTAAAATATTATGCATTAGATATGTAACCTCATGTAAGTGTTTTTTACTAATCTTATTTTCACTACTTTTTTCAACTTACACAATCGTTATGACAGACTCTGAAAAAACAACAACTCGTACAGAAGTGGCGGAGAGGAGGGGATTCGAACCCCTGACACGTTACCGTGAACACGCTTTCCAGGCGAGCACCTTAAACCACTCGGTCACCTCTCCATAACTACTACATACACACATTCAGAATAAAGAATTATCCCGAATTCAGCTAACTAAAACTAAGAATTTGCTACTTCGGAGAATTGTTAGCATAATATTCACAATATTCTTTAACTGGGCAAGCAGGACAATTTGGTATTCGTGCTTTGCAGATATACCTACCAAGTAATATCAACCAATGATGAGCGTGTTGTAACCATTTTTTATCGATAATTTCAACTAATTCAAATTCCACTTTTTTGGGAGTATTACTACTTGCAAGCCCTAATCTTCTAGAAACTCTGAATACATGCGTATCAACTGCTATAGTTGACTTCCCAAATAAGCAATTCAACACTACATTAGCAGTTTTTCTGCCAACGCCTGGTAATTTAATTAGCTCGTCAAAATTATTTGGTACTTTGCTGTCATACTTATCTATCAAAATACGAGAAAGTGCAACAATATTTTTTGCTTTGGTTATAAATAAACCTATTGATCTTATATAATTCTTTAATCCTTCTTCCCCGAGTTCTAATATTTTTTCCGGTGTATTATATTCTCCAAACAAAAATCTTGTTGCTTTATTAACTGAAATATCAGTTGCTTGTGCGGATAATACCACAGCTATTAATAGAGTGAAATTATTGACATATTCTAGTTCTGTTCGGGGACTAGTGTTATTCTGGCTTAAAATTTCAAAGATTTTATCTACTATTTGAGCTTGCATAATATAACATTTAAGAGTAAAAAGAAGTTATAATTTTTACCAGGTTTGGAGATGTTAGAAAATAAAAATTTTGATTTTATAACAAATGAAATTGCTAATAATGATGTTGTGTTGTTTATGAAAGGCACTAGCAATTTTCCTCAATGTAATTTTTCTGCTACCGTTGTTTCTATCTTAAAAAAACTTGGCATAGAATTTCGTGATATTAATGTTTTGACTAGTCTTAGCTTACGTGAGGATATCAAATCTTTCAGCGATTGACCTACCATACCACAGCTTTATATAAAAGGGGAATTTATAGGTGGCTGTGATATAGTACGTGAAATGTATGAAAATGGTGAGCTTATTTCATTATTAAAAGATAAACATATAATGCCAATTAATAGTTGAATTTCATTTTTAATAACAAAGAAAGCAGAAGATAATTTTCCAAATACATGATATTAAAACTTTAGTAAATTTATTTGTTTTTGATAATTTTTTGATTGAAAAATAAAGTTACCTGATACCAAAATATCTGCCCCAGCTTTGATACAATTCTTGCCGGTAACATCATTTATTCCTCCATCTACAGAAAGCAATATATTTTTACCGGAACTTTTAATTTTTTCTGAAATAATTTTTATTTTTTCTAACTGATTTTCTATAAATTTTTGACCAGAAAACCCAGGATTTACAGTCATTACTAGAATCAAATCCAATTTATCAATAATATAATCTATATAATTTGGATTAGTAGAAGGCAGTAGTGCCACTCCCACTTTTACTCCTAAATTTTGAATAATGTCTAAAGTTCTGTCAAGATGAATAGTTGTTTCAGGATGGATAGTGATAATATCTGCTCCACTATTAGCATAATCTTTAATCGAATATTCTGGGTTGTTAATCATTAAATGTACATCAAATGGTATTGTGGTATGGGGTCTTAAAGCTTTTATTATAGGAGATCCAAATGTTAGATTAGGTACAAAATGTCCATCCATAACATCTATATGAATCATATCAGCACCAGCTTTTTCCAAAGAACTAATTTCTTTTTGTAAATTAGCAAAATCTGCTGATAGTAATGAGGGGGCAATCTTAATTATTTTCACTTTTATCCTTTAATATAAAATTTTTAAGTAAGCACACTACATTCTATAAAACTAATTCAGATAAATTTCTACTATCTTTTCGTCATTTTGTTATTATACTACGAGTTATGATTATAATGAACTATAATAGCCGTATATGAGTCAACATATTGCAAATTCTTCTGATTCACTTGATGAAAAGCGTAATAATGCCCGTCAAGGGGGGGGAGAAGAAAGAATTACCTTACAACATAAGAAAGGTAAGCTCACTGCCAGAGAAAGAATAGAAGTGTTGCTAGACCCTGAGAGTTTTGAAGAAACAGGAATGTTCGTTGAACATAGATGTAGTAATTTTGGAATGGAAGAAAAAAAATTCCTAGGGGACGGTATAATAACTGGACATGGTACCATAAATGGTAGGTTAGTCTTTGTGTATAGCCAAGATTTTACGGTATTAGGTGGGTCTCTTGGTGAATATCATGCTAAAAAAATATGCTCTATACTCGATTCTGCTTTGGCAGTAGGAGCACCAGTTATTGGGATAAATGATTCGGGAGGAGCAAGAATCCAGGAAGGAGTTGATGGTCTTGGTGGTTATGGCGAATTATTCCAACGCAATGTAATTGCTTCTGGTATTATTCCACAAATCACCTTAATTATGGGACCTTGTGCTGGAGGAGCTGTTTATTCTCCTGCCTTAACAGACTTTATCTTCATGGTTAAAAATACTTCTTATATGTTTGTAACCGGACCGGAAGTAGTTAAGACTGTTACAGGTGAAGAAGTAAGCCAAGAACAGCTTGGTGGTGCAAAGATGCATACTACCAAGAGTGGTGTTGCTGACTTTGCTTTTAAAAATGATATAGAGCTACTTCTAGAAACTAGAAGATTTTTTAATTTTTTACCTCTATCAAATCGTAGTCCACTACCATATCGTCGTACCGAAGATCCAGCTGATCGAGTTGATATGTCTCTAAATACCTTAGTCCCAACTATTCCAAACAAAGCTTACGATATGAAAGAGTTAATTGAGCGTATTGTGGATGAAGGAGAATTTTTTGAGTTACAACCAGATTTTGCTAAAAACATTATAATTGGCTTTGGTTATATGGAAGGAAGGTCTATAGGATTTGTTGCGAATCAACCATTACATTTAGCTGGCTGTTTGGATATTAACGCATCAAGAAAGGCAGCAAGATTTGTACGTTTTTGTGATGCATTTAATATTCCGATAGTGACTTTAGTTGATGTCCCAGGCTTTTTACCTGGTATTGCTCAGGAGCATAACGGAATTATTAAACATGGTGCAAAATTATTATATGCGTACGCTGAAGCAACTGTACCGAAAATTACCATAATTACTAGGAAAGCTTATGGTGGTGCTTATATCGTAATGAACTCAAAGCATCTTCGTGGTGATGTCAATTATGCGTGGTTCAACTCGGAAATTGCAGTACTTGGAGCTGAAGGAGCCGCTGAAATAATATTTAAAGCAGAATGTAAAGATCCAGAGTCAAAAAAACAAAAGATTCAGGAGTATAAAGATACTGTTACTTCTCCTTTCGTTGCAGCATCTAGAGGGTATCTAGACGATATTATCAAGCCTCAAAACACTAGATGGCGTATATGTAAGGCACTAAACTTTCTTCAACACAAGAAAGTACAGTTACCATGGAAGAAACATGACAACTTACCGCTTTAGCATACTCTTCTATTTTAAAATTTGACCAAGAATGCTAATCAGAAGCTATATAAAAATTAGTGAGATTATCTCTAATTATCTATTAGTGAGGAGCAGGACATCTGGTATAATGTCTAAGTATTATATTTAAGCACGAGATTTTATGACTAAACCGTTATTTGATAAAATTTTAATCGCCAATCGTGGTGAAATAGCTTTGAGAATAATGCGAACACTAAAAAAGATGGGTATTACATCAGTTGCAGTATATTCTGAAACCGATACACATTCAATGCATGTACAATATGCTGATGAAGCTTATTATATTGGCAATTCCCCTGCTACTGAAAGTTATTTGTCGATTAAAAATATTATAAATGCTATTAGAGCGAGTGGAGCTTCGGCGGTGCATCCAGGATATGGGTTTTTATCGGAAAATTCAAATTTTGCAAATATTTTAAAAAGGGAAGGGGTTACCTTAATAGGTCCAAATGCTTCTGCCATTAAGAAAATGGGTGATAAAATTGAAGCAAAAAAAATCGCTTTGGAAGCAGGAGTGAGTACAGTTCCTGGCTATATGGGTACTATCAGCAATGTAAATCAAGCAATAGAAATTGCAGAAGAAATAGGTTTCCCTATTATAGTTAAGGCAACAGCTGGCGGTGGCGGTCGTGGAATGAGAGTGGTAAAAAACTCTGAAGAAATGGCTAATGCCTTTGAATCGGCTAAGCTTGAAGCAGTAAATAATTTTAGTGATGGTAGATTGTTCATTGAAAAATTAATTAAGTCTCCAAGGCATATTGAGGTTCAATTATTAGCTGATCAATATGGTAATAGTGTTTGTCTCGGTGAGCGAGAATGTTCAATTCAACGCTATCATCAAAAGGTGATTGAAGAAGCTCCAAGCTCCTTTATTACTGAGGAAATACGACAAAAAATGTATAAAGAGACCATAGCTTTATCTACTAAAGTGGGTTATTATTCGGCAGGTACAGTTGAATTTATAGTTGATTTAGATAAGAATTTTTATTTCCTTGAAATGAATACTAGGTTGCAAGTTGAGCATCCAGTTACTGAACTGATAACTGGTATTGATATAGTAGAAGAGATGATAAAAATTGCGGTTGGTGAGAAATTATCATTTTCTCAAGAAGATGTAAAGTTAAAAGGGCATGCATTTGAATCGAGAATTTGTGCAGAAAATCCAATGCGTGGATTTTTGCCATCTAGTGGTAGAATTACTGAGTATTCAGAACCGCCAAAAAATGCTAATATCCGTGTGGATAGTGGTTTAGGACTTGGAGGGGAAGTAAGTATGTTTTATGATCCAATGATTGCAAAACTCTGTACTTATGGAGAGAATAGAGGGCAAGCTATTGAAGTTATGCGTTCTGCTTTAAGCTCTTACATAATACAAGGCATTTCTCATAATATTAGTTTTTTGGAAGCGGTAATATCACATCCTCGTTTTATAGCAGGTGATATAAATACTGCTTTTATCGAAGAAGAATATCCATATGGATTTTCTGGGGCAAGTTTAACTTCTGAAATTACTAAAATATTCCTCGCTACAGCCATTTTTGTTTATATTACCGAGCAAAAACGTGCCTCATTAATTTCTGGTCAAATAATCGATCAAACTAATAAAATTGGCACTAGATGGGTTGTGTCAATTGATGATAAACTATTTCCAGTTTTAATTACACCAGTAGATTATGGTTATAATATAAGACAAATAATCTACGAAACTGATAGAATCTACATACGTAGTAATTGGAACTTAGGTAGTAGACTCTTTTCCTGTATTGTAAATGGTAGAAAAGCTAATGTAAAAATTGATAACATCTTAACAGGTTATATGTTGTCACATTCAGGCATTACGGTTAAAGCTTATGTTCGTTCTCCAAGGATGTCTGAACTAGAAGCGTTGATGATTACAAAAAATACTCAAGAAGAACAAACAGAATTGCAAGCTCCGCTTGCAGGGCAAATTATTGCAATTAGGGTGCAAGAAGGTAGTGAGGTAATTGTTGGTCAAGAAATTATGGTTTTAACTGCTATGAAAATGGAAAATATACTTGTTGCTGAGCGTAATGGAAAAATTGCTAAAATCCTAGTTAATGAAAAGGATCAGGTGGTTAGTGGTCAAGTATTACTAGAGTTTGCTTAGGTTAAAAATGTTGAATCACTTTTATCGATATCTTAGAAAATATTGTGATAGCGGTAAATTACTATTTGTTCTAATAATTGTAGCTGTCATATTGGCTTGCTCAACTTATTATGTGATTTCAATTGAGCCGAAGTCTCTTGGTCCAGATCCAAGTAGAGTTATCGGGCTGATATTAGTAGATCTTACTATATTCTTACTTTTAGGAATTTTATTAGCTCGTAAATTTTTACGAGATTTTGTTGATAAAGGAGAAAGCGAGAAGTCTTCGAAATTGCAAAATCGTATCATTATTGCCTTTAGTTTGGTTGCTACAATTCCAACGATTATTGTTTCAGTATTTTCAGCATATTTTTTTAACTTTGGTATTCAGTCGTGGTTTGATAAAAAGATTTCTGCTGTGCTTGATCAGTCAATAATAGTAGCAGAATCTTATATTGATGAACATAAACTGCAGTTGCGAGAAACGGTGTTATCTGTTGCTGATGATTTAAGTGAGATGTATTATGACCTAATACATAACCCCATTTTATTTAATGAAACATTAAATTCTGAAGCTGAGATGCGTTCTCTTGATGAAGCTATAGTTTTACATAGACCTACTAATACTGTTATTGCTAACACCTTCTTAAGTTTTGCAATTTCCTTTGCTACTATTCCACCCCATTTAATGAAAAGAGCTGAGGTAGGGGAAATTGTTGAGATAAAATCTGATCCAACAAAGATTCGAATGCTTATAAAACTTAAAGAGCAGAATGATATATATTTATTGGTTGGTAGATTGATTGACGCTAAAATTATCGATCATATTGATAAAACTAACGGAGCAGCTGAAGAATATTATCGTCTTAAAAAACATATATCCAGTATGCAGATTAAATTCTCTATAATATTTATTTTTATTGCTTTATTATTACTGTTAGCAGCGATAAGTTTGGGGATGATCTTTGCCACAAGGATAGTAACTCCCATTCGGAAATTAGTGATTGCTGCTGAAAAAGTTAAAGACGGTGACCTAACTATCCAAGTGCCAGAAAATGTTATTAATAAAGATGAAATAAGCGTTTTATCCTCAGCTTTTAATAGGATGGTTAAACAGATCGATCGTCAACAAAGAGATTTAGTTATAGCTCAGCGTGCACTTGCTTGGTCTGATGTAGCAAGGAAAGTAGCTCACGAGATTAAGAACCCTTTGACACCCATTCACCTTGCCTCCGAAAGATTGTTTAGAAAATTCGGTAATCAAGTTGAAGATAAAGCAGAGTTTAACAAATACATACAAATGATTGTACGTCATACTGATGATATTAAAAAAATTGTCTCTGAATTTATTAATTTTGCAAGATTACCAGCCCCGGTATTTACGGATTGTGATCTAGTAATTCTGATAAAAAATATGGTTGAATCCCGAAAATTAATTAATGATAAAATATTATATAAATTTATCACAACTGATCAGCATATAGATTTTATTTGTGACACAACTCAAATTAATCAAATTATGGTTAATTTATTAAAAAATGCTGAAGAATCTATAGGGATTACTAAGTTGCAACAAGGGGTTATTACTGTTTCTATAACTAAATCTGACCATCAGATTATTATTACAGTAGATGATAATGGGGTAGGTTTTCAAGCAAATTTAATTGATAGGGTCACAGAAGCCTATATAACAACTAGAACTAAGGGAAGTGGTTTAGGGCTGGCTATTATCAAAAAAATAGCACAAGATCATTGTGCAACACTAGAATTAGCAAACAGGTTAGAAGGTGGAGCAGTTATCAACATAACATTCAACCTTGATGAATTAAAATTAAAGGTCAATAATTCGAAGCCGAATATTTTATAGCATTTAGCAAGTTATTTACCTATGCTATTTTTATATTATTCTTAGTTGGTGAGGCAATGAAGCTGATTATACTAATTTGTTCGGTAAAAGTGGCAGTATGGTTACTTAGAATAGAAAGCATTTGCTTCGATATTAGGTTGTGAGAGTTTTGAAGTAATGCCCCAGATTCTCCAATATTCTTTAATTCTCTAATGAAATCTAAAGGACTTTTATAGTTCAGCTGAATATTTTCATAATCAACGATAATTTCTGTAAATCCTGCCTGTTGTAACAAAGGTGTTACGTGATCAAAATGTATAAAAGGGGAAACATGTTGGAAGTGAGGGCGATTTGTGGCTATTTCAGCTTCGATGAACTTCATTCGTAGTTCCTTTAGGCTGTTACCGCCGATAAAATTACCAATAAATATACCATTTGGTTTTAAAATACGTTTTATTTGTAACAGAAAATTTTGTACATCATTGATCCAATGTAGCCCTAGAGAAAAAGTTATTAGATCAAAACTAGCTGTTTCAAAAGGTAAATTTTCTTCATCAATTAGTAATTTTGGCGTATGTTCAAAAGATTGTAACATCGTATTAGATGCGTTAGTCACTACAATTATAGCATAGTTATAGTTCTGCACTAATAGTTTTGTTAGTTGACCAGTACGGCACCCTAAATCTAAAATATTAGGAAATTTTTTATCAATAATATTCAGACGTTCAATAATATCTTCTGCTGCATGTTGAAAGAACGAACAGTTAGCGATATTATGTACCACTTTGTCACGGTTAAATTTTAACTTATCACGATCAAATATAATTGTTACCTAAAATTTTAGTCTAGCTAGCTCTTGGCAATGTTACCATAATTCCGCTCTTATATTTCCTAATATTACTTGCAAATGAAGTGCTACGTTTATTCTCTGAAATAGGTGTATTATTATAGTAATTCCCACTATACATATTAACAGAATTTTTATACAAGTCCATATTGTTAGCAATCTTGATAACATCTTGTTTATATTTAGAACCAAGCTCATGAGTAGATGAATGGTAATAGGCAATAGCTTTGTGCCAACTACCTAACTGGTCATATTTCTCTTTTAGAAACTTAGCACCATAAGCAACATTTTGCTCAGGATCAAAAGCTTGATTTAAGGAGTTAAATGCGTTTAAATGGTGTTTTAGGTTAATTTGCATGCATCCCACATCAATATTTTCTTTTCCTTGAATAATTTGTTTTTTTACAAAAAATATCGCTTCTCTTTTAGTATTAAAATGATATCCTTTACCTTCAACATTAACAGTCCAAGGCCAAACCACCTTGATTTTATATTCAGCATGTTTTTTGCCAGATTCCTTTAAAGATATTGAGTGTAGGGTATCAGGAGGAATTTGGTGTGTTTTTTCAAAGTAAGGAAACATTCTTGAGCATTTATGTGATTCAGCAATTTCTGCATCCATATTAGCATATGAATATAACGGAAAACAAAATAAATATAGGGCTAATATCAACCTAATAGACATAATATAAACGTAATTTTACTATAGTCAATTGATGAGAAGTTGGTGACGTCGTCACTCGTCGCTCCTAGCCCCAAATTCTTCTGAATTGACTTTATCAAGTATGTCATACTAAAGGTATCACTGTCAATGAAAACCTCATCTCCCGTACCCATTAATATCAACCAGATAAAACTCCTAAACTAAAACTTTTACCAGTATGAAAAAATTTTACTAGACTTATAAAGTTAATAATTATATAAAACTTATCAATCGTTATAAAAGGGCCTGTAGTTCAGTTGGTTAGAACCCACCGCTCATAACGGTGTTGTCGCAGGTTCAAGTCCTGCCGGGCCCACCAGAAATTAACAGGTGAATATTTTATTTTAAAATGATTAATTTCAGAATACTTTCAATTTACCTGTTTAGGCTATATTGTAGCTATTTTATTGGTATATTGCTTCTGCTTATTGGGGTTTTAATTCTTTCAAATATCTTTGATCTTTTACAGAAATTTAAAGATATTTATATTCCCACACATTCTTTTTGGAAACTAGTATTATATAAAATACCTTACTTGGTTAATGAAGTGGCTTCTCTGCTTAGCTTTATTGCAATGTTATTTTTTCTAAGAAGATTAACTAAACATAACGAATTAATAACTATTTTATGCAATGGTATACATATTTGGCGGGTTATTGCTGTTCCGTTTTTTGCAGCGATTATTCTTGGTATAATATTAATAACTATATGTAACCCTATTGGTACACTCGGCTTACATAAATATGAATCTTTACAAGCAAAATTGTTTAAAAAGCCAGCTACTAACCTTAGCATATCAAAATCGGGTTTACTATTTCTTGAAAATTACCAAGGCAATAAAAGAATTATTCAGGCTGGATCTATTGATGTAGTGAATAATAAGTTAAATCAGATTATTATATTATCTTTGGATAATGAAAATAATTTTATAAAAAGAATTGATGCACAATATGGCGTGTTAATAGATAATAATTTTACACTAACTTCCGTAAAATTTTCAGATGCTAATAGCTTCAAAAAATATGATCATCTTACCGTTCCAACAAATTTGTCAATAAATAACTTACTAAATAGTTTTATAACTCCTGAGATGATTGCTATTTGGGATTTACCAGATACAATTAAGCAATTAGTAAAATTTGGTTTACCAATAACTAACTATCAGATTTATTTCTATAAACAGTTATTTAAACCTATAATTATGGCTACTACCGTAATTTTAGCAGCTTGCTTTTTTAGTCTCAGGCAACGTGATAATTCTCAGGAAAAAATCTTGGTAATTGGTTTATTTTTAGGCTTTATTATTTATTCTTTATTAGAGGTTTTGTTTAAAATACTGGCATATAATGCAACTCCACCTTTTTTAGCTATTTTATTACCAAATATATGTATATTATTTTTCAGTAATTTTGTTATTATGCATTCTAAGGAAGCTTGATATATTCAAATGATTTAAATAATAATGCTAATTTGGTTATAGTTGTTTGAGTAAGTTTAAAAAACGTCATTGTGAGGAGCGGCTAGCGACGACGCAATCCAGAAAAGTGATTAGAAATAATGGTATGGACCTACCCTATATACAGAATGAGAAGCAAATGCTAATCTTCTAGGATAGGAAATGAATCCTAAACAACAATAAGGAGGCCCATATGGAAGTTACCACAATTGGTATAGATATTGCAAAAAGA
>JAJIYL010000022.1 GCA_020881195.1 Rickettsia endosymbiont of Pseudomimeciton antennatum
AAAATTCTTTTTGCAATATCTATACCAATTGTGGTAACTTCCATATGGGCCTCCTTATTGTTGTTTAGGATTCATTTCCTATCCTAGAAGATTAGCATTTGCTTCTCATTCTGTATATAGGGTAGGTCCATACCATTATTATGTTTATTATACATATAATAGTTTGCTAATGCCTGCATACTATATAGGCTATTCAATAAATGATCTGTTGATACGTCATTGCTCATGAAATAGTTGTTTATTCCCTTTTCACTGAGTCGAGTTACTAATTTTTCAATTTTATTGACAAATTTATGATTGCTTTCTCCTTCCTCTTTTATTACATTATTAGCAGAACAAATCTTAACCCATTTTGCAGCTTCCTCTTGCATCGCTAAAATTGTTTTTTCTATAAGCGTTTCTGATTGAACACTTCCTAATGCGTTTCTGATAGTATCACTCTTAATTAAAATGAACATCTGATCTTTTAGATCTTCTACATTAGTAGATTCAGATATAATTACCCTCATTCCTTTGCTGTTTGGTGGTGCTATAACGTATTGCTTTTTGAGAGATAACAATTGATTTACCTCAGATTCAGATACTGACAACTTACTCTTGATATCAACTTCACTATATTTAGACAGTTTCATCAAATACCATTCAAGAGTACCTTTTGTTTGTGAAATACTGGCTTTCTTATGATCGACTTCATTAGGATCAAGTCGGTAATGACCTTTATATGTTAAAGAAAAATTTTCTTTAACTGTTAGATATTCTTTTACTGGATATCCCCGTTGGTGTGTAGTAATATCAAGATATCTATAAGTTGCAAATAGCTGAGCTAATCGGATATTACCACTTGAAAATTCATATATTACTGTGGCTAATGAACCATAAGTAGTAGTTGTCATTAGTTTACTTATAGCAGCTTTGGCGGCACTAAGCACACTTGGCATATAACTTGTTGCAGGAACTGAATCTATCACAGTTTGAACGCTAGTTTGAGTATAGTTACTTTGACTAGACTTATGCTGTATAATTGGCCAATTTAATACTTCTCGATAGTGTGTGGGCTTAGGTGTACCAGTGCTACTATCAAATGTTGCTAGCATGGGATCTAAACTATGACCACTAATCGCTAATAATGCATCTAGATAAACTTTATTGTTACTAATATAACTAGGCAGTTTCTCAGCTACCTTAACAAATATTTCAGATTGTGGGGAAATTTCTGGAAATAATCTATAGACCTTACCCACATGCTCATTACATACATTCACTAAATTTGGAGCTGATAGATATGTTACTATATCAAACTCTGAAATTTCAATTTTAGTATCCTTATTATTAATACTTGATTTATAGCTTTTCATTTGATTCTTAGTGCCAGGACTATCAAATGTTACCGCCTTAACGTAACCTACTGATATATCACAACCAAAATCCATATGACAGAAATATAAACTAAGCTCAGCAAGCCACGCACCAAGTGAATGACCAGTGAACGAGAGATTATATTGCTTACTATTGACAATATCTACAGCATCTTTAGTTGAAATATAAGCTTCCATTTGCTGGAGAGAGATCTTTCCATTAAGTACTTCAATCAAATCGGCTCTGAGAGAACCATTTTCTCCCTTAAGAGAAGCAATTATATCTGTACCACGGTGGGCTAATACAGCTTGCTTATCTGTATCATTAACATACAAAACACCATAGTAATTATCTGATTGTGGTTCATTATATATTTTGTGTACACGCCAATCTTTTAAGAGTTCGTTATATTGATGATCAGCATTATTTGTATTAGCAATAAACTGTATACTATCTCCCTCTTTACTATCTGTGTAAACATGTGAGCTAAGTAAACCATGAATAAAATCCGTAGGATGCTGTTTGTGATAGTTTTGACTATGTGGTAGCTCTTGATTCTTAGACATATTTGTACCCTAAATTATAAAAGGATAATTTATATGAAAATCTTTACGTAGTTGATTTAAGATTATAACAGTGAGCTAATATTGTCTATATAAATAATGGGACAAAATTACATCTTACTATGACAGCAAATGCACATAATAGAAGGTTTTTTAACTGGTGGTAATAGGTAATATTGTTTGTTATTTTTCTTTTCCAGGTAACAAATTTTCCCTTATGACCTCAGTTTTGGATTAGAATTTAAAAATTCTAATCCAAAAACTGTTAAAGCAATAAGGAAAAATGCATTCTTGAAGCGGTTCTACGAATGCATTTTAACCTAATTTTTAGCTAATAATCTTATTTTTAATCTGA
The DNA here is from genome assembly GCA_020881195.1 of Rickettsia endosymbiont of Pseudomimeciton antennatum. Taxonomy (GTDB): domain Bacteria; phylum Pseudomonadota; class Alphaproteobacteria; order Rickettsiales; family Rickettsiaceae; genus Tisiphia. The sequence goes on from JAJIYL010000022.1 coordinate 2,275, forward strand.
AAAATAAGATTATTAGCCATTTTTATTATTTTAACAATCAGGTGACGAACCGCTTCTAGCCTGATTGTTTACATTATTATTCCAATTTTGGATTAACGAAGTTAATCCGAAATTGGGGTTACCAATAAAACCCGAGGCTAGATTCTTATTATTTGAGCTGTTTGCTAAATTATATGAACAGTCCTCGCTGACTATAACAACCCATTTGAGATTTGAAGAATGGGGAGGCATACAGTTCTGTCGCATTATCTGACGTTAAATATCTAATTTTATCGTCTGTTTTTTCAAAGCCTTGTTGTTCAAGTAATTTTGATGCTAAAACAGGTTTATTAGAAGAATTAAGATTTTGTAACCAATTCTCTGAATTATTTATCAGTATCTCGTTAAGAGTGGTATGGAGAGTATTTTTATCTTGTAACTTAAAAAGCTCTTCTATAAAAAATAATTGTGGTCCTTGATCTAGAATACTTACTAAATCTTTTGAGCCTTGGATTAATATATCTTTGAATACACCTGGAGATTTAGCATTTTCACTATTTTGTAAAGTAAAGAGTTTTTTTATAAAAATCTCTTGATTACCAGAGGATTTACTTTTTAAGAACTCCCATGCCGAGCTATTAAGTGTTTCTTGTCTATCTGCGATGTTATCTATATAAAGATTTTGCAGTTTTTCAGGTCACCATTCAAAATTATCGAAAATAGCACGAACTAGTTCATTTTTATCGCAGAACTTGAATAATTTTGTAAGCTCCTTTGTATTATAATCATCACTTGGCACATAATTAAGAAACTCTCTTGGTTCTCTTACCATAATCTTGACAACAGCCATTACTTCCTTTAATTGTTCATCACTACATTGGGATACTGAGGCTGTAAATTCCCATGTGACTAAAGTTAAAAATAATACTTGCAATATTAATTTTACTTGATATAATCTATTCTCAGAACTAAACCGTTTAATACGGTGTAACATTAATAGTAATTATAAGGTATAAGGCAGTATGATAGATCTACAATTATTGAATATATTATTATTTAGTGACAATGCGAATAATTTAAAAAATGCAATTAATACACTTAATAGTTCTGCAAATCGTAAGAAAGTAAATAACGTAAATGTCGAGCGAGAAAATTTAACTCCAAAGCAATTTACCGATATTTTATCGTATTGTATGCAGTATAATAACAATCTTACAGAGGAAAAGATTAATGATATTATCTCCAATGATAATAGCTCTAAAAAAATAATAACTAGTTTTACCCATGACTCTGGTGTACTTCCTAAGATTGAAGATGCAGAAATTTATGCTAAGTTTTATAAAGAGGAGGAGAAACATAATTTCTTTGGTTTTAAAAGTGCAGAAGAGTTTGATCATACAAAAGCTAATACTAATAATTTTAAGGTAAATGAAAAAAATGTAACTACAACCATTAACTCTATTAGAGCTAAGAAAAAAGAAATTTTAAATTTAAAAATAAATGATAATGAGTTCCAAGAATTTAAAGCATAAAATCAGCAATTAATTATTCAAGATCATAAGAGCAACATTAAGTTAATACAGCAAGAAATACTTAAGCACACAGCCGATACAACAACTACCCAGATAGCTGTACTTCCTAATACAGTAAGTAAATTCGTCCTAAATGATCAAAAGAAACTTTTAAAAAGCCAATTAGAGTATGTCAAAGGTAATTTAGAATATCGAAATGGAGAATCCAGGACTTTACAAAATAAAATTGTATCATTAAAAAATAAAATAGATTCAACAAATGACACTAAGACAAAAAGCAAACTAAATGAACAGCTAGTAGGATTGATAAATCAACAACAGACATTTAATGATATAGATAAGTCTCTAAGTTTAATGCCAACAAATGATCAAGTTATCCAAAATATAACAAAGCAAATTGAAGAAATTGACAATCAAATTAAACATGGTAATAAGCAGGTAAAAGCTTCTAATCCACAGGAATCCTCAGTGAAATTCCTAAAGAGATTGGAGCTTGAAGAAAAAATTAAGTCTCTAGAATCTTATCTTGAGAATCCTGAGATGATTAACATTGCGACATTAATTAGTCATGAATTAGTTAGAGAACAATATCTTCAATCATTTAAGTTCAGCAAATTAATAGCTGAACATATAGAAACTAGCACGCAAGACAGCAAGGATTATGTGACGTCTAAGCATGCTTTAGTATTGCTGTTTGTTTTGGAGGAAAGATTGAAGAGACGTCTCGTGGAAACATAATAGATAAATTGTACGATTTCTTAACAAATACTGCTATCATGCAAAAAGCAGTAAAATCCCAGACAGAAGGAGAAAAAGAATCTATACCCTTATACTCCACATTTCATGAACTCTCTCTACCAGAAAATGGTGCCATGGTAACTTTAGAGAGTTGGCAGGAAATGATTCAGCAGAGTTGTGTTCAAGCTATGTGTCTTTTTAAAGACGCTGATATCATTGAAGCTAAAAAAGCAGAATTGGCTGGACATATAGGCTATTTACCACCAAAAAATATGGTTGAAGCAGAAGAAATATTAGCTCAGACAAAATATAAAAATGCAACTCAAAACTTAGAGTTAGCATTTCTTTGCTCAATTTTTCATCTTAGAGAAGAAATCTTTGATGAGAGTCTTACTGTATATCAAAAGAAAAAACATAAAGATAATTTGCCTAATGTTCACATTAATAGTAAAGATGTTACGTACCTAACACCAGATGGAAAGTTAGCTAACTATTCGGAAGGCTATCACTTAGTAAAATTACCAATTGATGATCCAAGGGCACTTCTTCTTGGGCAATTTACCCAATGCTGCCTATGGATTGATGGTGTTGGTAGGAATGCTGTAATTGATGGAATACAAAAAGAAAATAATGGTTTTTATATACTTCTGAAGAAAAAAGCGAGAGCTACTACAGAATTATTTAATGAAGATGGTAAAATAAATTATGAAGATTATACGATAATTGGCAACGCATATGCTTGGATAGCAAAAAGTGGCAATTTAGTATTTGGCTGGCAAAACTTAAGCTCACAAAGCAATGATAATATCAGAGATGCACAAGTTATTGTGCCAATGATCAAAGCATTTGCCCAAGAGGTAGTTAAGAGTGGTCAAATCTCACAAATATATATTGGAATCTCGTCACACATACCGAAAACCTTGCAATGTGCAGGTACTTCAATATATGAGGAGAAAATGCGTGAAGGGCAGATTGATGATGATACAACAACTCAACTTTTACTCATGGAGAATGAAAAATTAACAAATATAAAAAATGGATTGAAAAATCATTTTCCTAAGGGAACTGATCGATTGATTACTATAAACCAGGCTGAAAAAATTCAAGCTATTATCCAAGTTCTTGATAATCAAGGTCAAAACTTGTTTAAAATGTTTAAAGATAATGAGTCATTATTTAATTTAATAACTAGCTATTATGGAACCCCTAAAACTGCAACTTTTGAATTTTTAGAAAAATTATTAGCCCTAGATTCAAACAGCCAAAGAATTTTGACTTCAAATGAAGCGACTCATGCATATAAAAGCGGCTTTGTTACAATTGATGATCTTATGGGGTTAGATATAAATAAAATGGAAGCTTTAATATCTAACAATGCTGTTGCATCCTATCAGAGCGGACACGTTACCCTTGAAAAGCTTATAACTGTTGACACAAACAAAATACATGCTTTAACATCTTACGTTGCTAGATGGCTATATGAAACTAAGAATACTAGTTTTAATAAGCTTAAAGAGTATGAAGCTCAAAAAATTGCTGCCTTAGTATCAGTAGATACAACAATCTATGAGAATAAGCATCTTATATTTGCCCATCTTAAAAATTTATCAGTAGATAAAATTAAGGTACTTGTAACGGAAGAGCTACAACAAGCATATCAAAATGGTTATCTTCAAGCTAACGAACTAGAGAATTTAGATATCCAGCAAATCCAAGCCTTAACAACAACAGAAGCAAGAAAAGCTTATAAAACTGGTATGGTTAAAGTGAATGATCTAAAAGATTTTGATCCTGAAAAAATTAAAGCATTAGTTTCTTCCGATGCAATAATAGGATATAAAAATGAATATTTTACGGTTAGTGACCTAGCCACTTTTACACCTGTCAATAAGCGTTGAAAAGTGACCCACATAAGAAGTGGATTAGTTTCTATCCAAGTAATCTCAAATCATAAGCCAGATAGTGAATTATCTAAGCAAATACGAAGCAAAATCAATCTATTAAACATGTTTCTGATCGAATATTATTGCCAGACTTATTTAGTAGCGATATACCAGAAGATGAGATTCTTGAACTCAACATGTTTGGTATTCTGCAATTATTTGAGTTAGATATAGTTGAACCGGAATCATCAATATTTGATGGCTTGTTAGTTGCGGCACTTGGTGTGCCCTAGTGTCTGATTTCCGAACCTTGACAGAGTTAAAAATGGCTACCGTTCAATGTTTTTCATTCCTATCACTTTTACCCAATAGCAATTATGTATAACGTAAACCATCCCAACATTTTTATTACAAAATACTATACTAATTTCAAGGATTTTGTTTATTTTGAATTTTCTCTACTAATTTATACTCTAGATTAATGGTGGATCAATTTAATGGCTTTTTTCGACAAGGAAGTTGCCCTGCAATATCAGATTGATATGGTATTTTAAGTCTAATATATACCGCTAAAATGCTGATGGCTCTAGCCTCTGAAACGTATAAAACTTTCCAGGGTTCTGAAATGCTCCAAAAACGCAAAATGATAAAATTCGTATTTCAGAACCTGGAGCTTAGGGGCAAAAAACTTGAGACATCTCTACGTTTCCCGTTCGATATTTTTGAAAAAACGACAACTCGTACGGAAGTGGCGGGGCGTAGTGGACAATTTTAGAACCACAATAGACATAAAATTATTAATTATTCAACTTCTATGCTTATATTAGAATGAACTATTTTTGGAAATAATTAACGCGGTATATTAATCCTTTAATATCCTTGACTTATCAGTGGATTTTCTTAACCGAATGCCATTGTTTCCGTTGCAACCCCAAATTAACTAATTTTTTATGTGGTCAGGGGGGCAATAGTTCATTACAATTTAACCCATAATTATGTAAATCAGCAATAGTAGAGTATCGCTTCTAAAAAGTAGCCATCTCCAAATCATTGGACTAATGTGCTTAAGCCATATATACAGTTGGTATACTTCTACCGTGTTATTCTTAACCTTCATAATGCAATTTAAATTAATAGGCTATTTATAACAATAGTAATTCTTTTAAATATATATTCAATTGATTATTCGATTATTCAGATATTTTATACGAGCTGCTTTATCAATTGATTTATCTCCCAAATTTTCTCCAAATCTAAATCCACCCCACTTTTATCTCCTATATGAAGTCATAGTAATACTTCATATGGTACTGTATCTCCTGTACATGTTAAAGTATTCATGTCTTGATTCTGGTTATGCTCACCAATAAATGATGTAATATACATTACACTTTGGTATTGCTTTGTCTGAAATTCTTGCTGAATACTAGTATCTGTGTTTTTAGTACTACTACTTGGTTCTTGTGTAACATTTTCTTTGTTTTCGCAATCATTTGTAAAATTATGCTCAAGTATATAAGGAGTATGAAGTGATAAGAGTTTTGATAATATCATTGCTTTGTCCGGAGAGTTTATAGTTTCTAGAAAAGATAATGTAGTATCGATTAATAATTGCTTTTGATCTAAGATAGATTCTATAGTCATAATTGTAAAATGAGATTGTATAACTTCAGAAGATATATTATGTGTTGTTGCTTTTTGTATCTCTTCAATAATTAAATTAATTAAACTTGGTAAAAATATCTGCATAATATTATTAGTAGATTCAGTTACTTTTTCTGGATTTAATAATATACGGTCTTTATTTTCTGTATGTATAATTTTGCTAAGAATATCATCTTCTATAAGTAACCTAGTATATTCTCCAGGAAATTTAAGCAAATTTTTTAGTAGATATGCCTCCATTGATTGTTTTTGATCTTCATAAATTAACAATGGATTGATAAAAAGCCAATGAATGCTTTTAGCTATTCGCTGTGCTAAGGAATCTTCAGATTGACGATTTTCTTGATTATAAAATGTATCTCTTAATGTTGCATAATGATCTAGGATAGCTTTAGGAATCTGAGGTATACTTAATTTATCATTAATATCCTTCGGTAAACTTATTGATATATTATGGCGTTTTGCTTCTAGAAATAATAATCTACATAAAATTTTATCACTATCTGACCGTAAATAACAGTCTTTATCTTCTATAGGTAATAATATATGCATTGTTTGCATTATTGAGGTATTTAATTTATGTAATTGATCATCATTTAATGTTTGATCTAAGATACTAATAAATTCATCTAGTTCTTTCTTAATGATATTATTAGTATCAAAAATTTCTTTTAATTTAATAATAGCATCACTAGTTGTCGTGTTACTGACTATTTGCTTGACTATTGATAGTAATGCTTCGATATCATTAATAGGTGATATTTTTTCTTCTTGGTCATTATTAATAACAGAAGGTAAATTTGTATTTACATAAAAAGTAGATTTTGTGGTTTCTTTAAACTCATGATTTTTTATTGAAGATGATTTCTGTTTATTGACTAAGTAATTTAAACTTATCTACTAAACTATTAGTACTTACATTATCATCCTCTGCTAGTGGAAGATTTGGAATGGAATTCGTATCCAAACAAAAGGTGGAGATGTTTTTTAAATAGGGATTTACATTATTGTCTTTAAAAGACTGATTTATTGATAATTGTCTACTAGATGGTACATCTTCAGCATTTGAATCTATATCCTCATTTAAATCTATATCATACCATACCTCATTTTCTTTTGCTAAACATTCATATCTTTCTTTCCGTTCACCCTTATTATATAAGGTATTATCTGAAAATTCTATATAATTAATTATAATTTCTTCAGGATTAACATTGTCACATTTGGTTGTAATTTTTTTTAGTTTTGCTAAGATTTTATTCCCAGTGCTGCCTTGCACAGCTATATCAGTTTGCACGTACAGCTCCTGCACCAAATCCTGACCTAACTTACCTAAATCAACTGTTATATATAGAATTACTTTATCCTGACTTGTCTGCAATAGATAATTTTCAACCCCGAGTCCTTTGTTTAGTAGCTCTGAATTGTTTGCTTGAGAAACATCAAATAATATTACTTGACCTCCAATGTATTGAACATTTTTACTATTATCTATAATAATTTTAGATAGAAGAACATCTCTATAGATCATAAAGTTTATATCAGGCTTAACTTTAGAGATTATACTATTTAGAATGAATCCTCCTCCTATGCTACCTTGAGTACTAGACATTGCAACATAATTAGCTTGTCCTAAAGATAAACCATACGTATTTGTTAATTCTTGACATAAATGTGAAGGCAATAACTGAGTTGTACCTATTTTTTCTCTAAGACTATTAACTACATTAATACTATCAGTAGATGAATCTAAATCCTGAATAAAAAGGTTGAGACTTCTATTTAAATCTGATTGAATATCGTCCAATGCCTTTGCATTAGTTATATTTTTATTAAACATGTGGATATCATTATATCCATCATAATATTCCCCTATAAACAACGATGGTAATTTTTTTTTAGATTTCTTATTTACATCTTTATTAGTAAAACTCTTTGATTTCATTGATAACCATTTTCAATTTAGTTGATAAATTGGTGATTATAAATATTAATACCAAAATTTAAATAAAAAAATTAGGTAAGAGCTTGTCCGCAAACTAAAATCAAGGTATGATGAAATAAATAAAGTGTTATTAGCAAGAAGTATAAAAGAATGAGTAGAAGAAATTATCCAACAGATTTAATACCAATTGAAATAGTTAATGTGGTATATTATATATGGGGGTATAAATTTGTGTAGGTTACTAAAATGGCAAGAACATTAATATTACCAAAAGGTTTTCAAGAACATGATTTTATATACCTGGTGAAAAACGAGTCACACGAGCGAAATCGCATACGCTTATTAGCAATGCATCACCTCCAATCAGGCAAATCATTGCAAACTGTATCTATGATAGTTAGATCGCACTGGAAAACAGTACAATCCTGGCTTAGAAGGTTCAAAAATTCTAGCTTTGATGGGTTATTTGAATCACATGGGAGTGGTGCGTCTAGAAAACTTAATAGCTTACAAGAGTCTTTTCTTTCTGATAAAATAAATATGTTGAGTGAAAGCAAGACAGGTGGTTATATAACGGGAAAGGAGTAGCATAATATGTTATTTGAAATATATGGTACTAAGTCTAGTTTAAAAACAGTTTATAATACTATTCATCGACTTGGTTTTAGCTGGATCACTTGAGTCTGTCATAACGATTGTGTAAGTTGAAAAAAGTATTAAAAATAAGATTAGTAAAAAACACTTATACGAGATTAATATGAAGAAGAAAACAAAAACAACAAATCCATCTGTTACTGAGGGAAAACGTAAATTTAGTATTTGCAAACCTGGAATTGAAAGACGGGAAGCTAGACTTTAAGCTACGTCCACCGTTTGATATGTTCGTAAAATGTACCAAAATCGAAGAATGGCACACCCTAGTGTCTAGTTTGGTAACCTTGACAGAGTTAAGAATGGCTACCATCCAATGTTTTTTACCCCTATCACTTTCACTCGATAACAATTATACATAACTTCACTTAACATAAGCCATCCCAACATTTTTATTACAAAATACTATACTAATTTCAAGGATTTTGTTTATTTTGAATTTTCTCTACTAATTTATACTCTAGATTAATGGTAGATCAATTTAGAGTAACCATACATGCAATGTGAGAATTTTGTTTTCTGTAA
>JAJIYL010000023.1 GCA_020881195.1 Rickettsia endosymbiont of Pseudomimeciton antennatum
ATACCAATTGTGGTAACTTCCATATGGACCTCCTTATTGTTGTTTAGGATTCATTTCCTATCCTAGAAGATTAGCATTTGCTTCTCATTCTGTATATAGGGTAGGTCCATACCATTATTTCTAATCACTTTCCTGGATTGCTTCGTCGCCACTAAAGTGGCTCCTCGCTAATAGACACTAAGGCTAAATACTAATCGGATTTATAATGTTACCAATTCAGATTAATTCACTATACCAAAATTTCTGGAATCATATAATTATCCTCTATAGCAACTAGCCGTGCTTTAACAATTTGCCCAACATCAAAATTACCTTGCAACTTTACCGGAATAAAATTTTCTGTATGAGCTACATTATTTTGTTCCACAAGTAATTCCACTTCATGCCCTATATTCCTTTGGAAGAATTGTTTTAATTGCTGCTCCCCTGTGGTTCTTAAAATTTCTGCTCTGGCTTTTCTAACAGATTTTGCTACTTGCGGCATTCTGGCAGCTGGAGTTTCATCATGTTCAGAATACGGGAAAACATGTAAATATTGTAAATCAGCCTCAGAGATAAGTTTTCTTGTGTTTTCAAACATTATCTCATTCTCTGTCGGAAAACCAGCTATAATATCTGCCCCAAATGATACATTTGATCTTAAATTACGCAACTTATGACAAAAATCGATAATATTTTGACGATTATGGCGACGTTTCATACGCTTAAGTATCATGTCATCACCAGCTTGTAGACTAATGTGAAAATGTGGCATAATTTGTGGAGCATAAGCCATCAAGTCAAACAAATCATCATCAATCTCAGCTACATCAATGGAAGATAGTCTGAGTCTCTTTAGCTCTGGAACCAGCCCTATAATCCTTCTAATCATCTGAGCAAAAGTTGGAGTTCCTGGCAAATCTGGTCCATACGCCGTAACGTCAACCCCGGTAAATACTACTTCATTGTACCCACCTGCTACTAATGTTCTTAACTGTTGTACTATCACCCCCATTGGTACTGATCGGCTATTTCCTCTGGCATAGGGTATGATACAGAAGGTACAACGATGATTACAACCATTTTGCACCTGAATAAAGGCACGAGACCTGCCATCAAAACTAGCCACTAAATGATTAGCAGTTTCAGTAACAGACATTATATCATTCACTACCACTTTTTCGTCGGTAAATTGATAATTGCTAGCAATCAATTTTTCCTCATTACCAATTACTTTATCAACCTCAACCATATTAGCAAAAATAGCTGGATTATTCTGAGCAGCACAACCAGTAACAATAATTCTCACATCAGGATTATCTTTTTTAGCTTTACGAATTGCTTGACGTGATTGTTTTACAGCTTCCTTAGTGACAGAACAAGTATTAAATACCTTGACATTCTGCAAACCAGAAAGAGCTAGGTTAGTTCTAATTACTTCACTTTCATAAATATTTAATCTGCAGCCAAAAGTTACCACCTCTTGTGATTCAACCATAAAAAAACTCTCCACGTGCCACTAGAGTGGCAGGACCAACCATCATTATGTTCTCACCTTGTTTTGACATTTGTAGACTACCTAATTGAAATACCACTTGACAAGGAGAACTAATAAATCCAAGCTTTACCGCCGAAGCAAAACTAGCACATGCTCCACTACCACAAGCAAGAGTTAAGCCTGTCCCTCTTTCCCAAACCGATAAATAAATTTTATTATCCTTGATTGAAGCAAAACTAACGTTAACTCCATCAGTAAATAATTCTTTTTCTTGTAATTTTTCTCCAATTATTTCTTTATCCTTAGTATCTAGATCGCTAAAAATAATAAAATGTGGATTACCAATATCAGCACAAATAACTTCCTTGATGTCGATCACATAACGTTCCATAATTGGCCAAATCTTTTCGGGTGAAGGCATCCAAGCTTCCTCGAAACTAACTCTCCCAGTATTCACCTCAATCTCATTGTCGCTCACTATCTTACAAGATAATTCTTTTTCGTATATTCTTAAAGTAACTTCTCTCATACCAGAATCAAGATATAACAATTTGGCAATACATCTTGATGCATTCCCACATAATTTGGCACTTGAGCCATTTTGATTATATACAACCATTTCACAGTAACTGGTTTTTTGATCATAAATAATAAACTGATCACAACCAATACCAGTATGACGATTGGAAATATTTAACGATAATTGCTGTAAATCATAATTTTTAGGTAAATCACGCTGATTGATAATCACGAAATCATTACCTAACCCATGCATTTTAGCGAAATTGATTTTTTTTAACACAAGAATATTTTTAGTTTTTTGAACTCAATTATTATAGCAAATATATGTAAAAATATGTAGTAAATAAATAGACCTCTTGCATAACTGCTTATAAATGGTTATATTTTTTGTCTGTATAGGTACATACATCAAGAACTCTTTAAAACTAATAAATCAGGTAAAATGACTTTTAACTCAAGCAAACTTAACAATGGACTAACTGTTGTGACTTACCATATGCCTAATATAAATTCCGTAGCTATTAATCTCATTGTTAATGTAGGTAGTCGCTATGAACAATCTTCAGAAATAGGTATATCCCATTTTCTTGAACATATGGCATTTAAAGGAACAACAACTAGAACTGCTAAGCAAATTGCCGAAGAATTTGACTCTATAGGAGGACAATTTAATGCATATACCGGTCATGAACAAACTGTTTATTACTCAAAAATACTGAGTGAGAACTGCTATACAGCTCTAGAAATACTGGCAGATATCATACAAAACTCAGTTTTCTCAGAAGAAGAAATAGCCAAAGAATATCAGGTAATTTTGCAAGAGATTGCTTGTGTGCAGGATAATCCTGATGAACTTATTCACGAAAAATTTTACAATAGTGCCTACAAAAATCAAGCCCTTGGTCGATCAATTTTAGGAACTTATGACAGTTTAGCAAAATTTGATAAAGAACATTTTAGCAACTATATTGATAAACATTATAATGCTGGAAATATTTACTTATCAGTGGCAGGAAATATTGAACATCAAAAAGTTGTAGAATTTGCCAAAAAATTATTTTGTTCATTAAAAGATAAACCAAATAATCATTTTGAGAAGGCTAGATATACGGGAGGGCATAGTGTTATTACCAAATATCTTGAGCAAACTACCTTAGTTCTAGGTTTCGAAAGTGTGCCCTATTTTAACATACAACAATTATATCATACTCAAGCCCTGTCACTAATACTTGGTAACGGTATGTCATCAAGATTATTTCAACAAATCAGAGAAAACCTTGGACTTGCCTACTCAATTGGTAGCTATAATAGTTCACACTATGATAGTGGGATTTTTGGCATATATGTCTCCACTAGTCATGATAAACTACCATTCCTTGCAGAACAATTAGTCAGTGAAATTAACAAAATTTCTATAGATATCAAGGATTCAGAAATTGATCGGGCTAAAATACAATTAAAAACTAGTATCTATATAGCCCAAGAAGATTCCTCTTATAAATCGGAAGAGATTGGTAAGAATTTTGCTGTTTTCGGCAAATATTTACCTGTTGAGGAAACTATTGAATATATTATGAATATAACAAACCGAGATATCATAAATATCGCTAACAAAATATTCATTAGCAAACCTACTTTATCTATTATTGGTCCTAACCCACTTGCCATAGATTACCAAAAATTATCTAATGATCTGGCTCTATGAAATCAGTGCTATTAACTAGAAGTGTAGAAGATAATTACGACATTATTAGAGAATTGCAGCAAGATCATTTAAAAAACTATAACTTTAAGTATATATGTTCTCCTTTAGTGGAATATCAAACTTTGCCATTAAATATCACCCTTTTGGATGATTATCCTAATGTAATTATCACTAGTAAATTTGCTGCGAGAATCCTGGCTGAACATCGAAATCTTGAAAAGAAGAATATGTGGATAGTCGGCAATTCATCAAGATTAATTCTCGAGCAAAGTAATCTTGTAATAAAATATGTTGCTACAAACATACAAAATCTACTAGAAAATATTCCACCAGAAATATATAACCAAACCATATATTTATCATCAAATGAAATCACCCAAGATTTACCCCAAGCAATTAAAAGACACATTATTTATCAAGTAAAATACGCAACTAGCCTGCATCAAATAGCAGAAATTGAAAAGGGTATCAATTTTATTCTACTATATTCACAGAACAGCACTAAGACTTTTATTGAATTATTAATAAAAAATAATCTCCTAAAATTATTAGCCAATAGTTTAGTTATCACTATAAGTAAAAAAATAGCAAATATTATTAGCTCTTTTACCAAAAATGTGGTTTATTGTGATGATGGACAACCACAACAAATGTTAGAATTATTAATTTATAATGCCCAAAATAATGCAGAAATCAGAAACTAATATAATAAAAGTTTGTAGAAACAACCCTATTATTTTTACAATTATTTTGATTGTGTTATTTGCCATATCGATAACTTATATGACTTTTTTAAATAATAAAAAGACAGATTCTGAGTTATCCGATAACGCAACTATCCAAGAAACAAGCACTTCAAATATTCCAATAGACTCGTCTTCAGATAGCACCAATTTAGAGGAGAATGCAGCTCAGGAAGATAATGATAATTCTTCTGTGAACACCCCATTGCCCCATCAGCCAGAACAATCTAAAGCACCCCTCAATGTTGACAGTAATTATTTACTTAGTGTCAATCTTCTAGTAATGAATTTTCTGCAAGACAAAGATTATACACGGCAACTCTATCATATTGAAACTACAGAGTTACCTGTAAAAATAAAAAATATTTTGATAGACCTACACAATTATAATAAAAATTATTTACTTGATAATAATTTAGGTCTAGTAAAGATCTTTCCAAAAACTGATTGCTGGATCAACCAATTTATTAAGATTGAAAAAAAATCTGGTAGCCTTAAAGATAAAGAAAAGCTGAAATTAAAAATAATAGGGAATCTAGATTATTTTATTAATTTCTTTTATTCAGAAGAATTACAACAAGAAAATTATAACAAGAATTTGTAGAGTAAACTAATGATAAGATTATTAATATTTTGTATTACATTTTTGTTGTTATATTTTAGTTTTTCTATGTTAAGTCAACTTGACTCAAGGTTAACTTTAAACTTATATGACTATTATATAGAAACAACATTTTTTACTTTTGTTATTTTATATATATTACTTGCACTTTTTACTGCTATTTTTTTTAAAATATTATTTTTAATTATTGATCTACCTGCTAATTTAAAAGATATTTTCTTTTCAAAAAGAGCCAGTAACGATAATTACTTACTAATGAAAGCTCTGGCAGAATATGTTTCTGGTGAAAAATTAAAATCAGTAGTGACAAGCCAAAAAATATCTTACCGTTTAAGCCAGGAAAATAAGGTGTTTCATACTTTACTTTTAGCAGAAGCAGAAACTGAACTGTCAGTAAAAATAAAATATTTTCAGGAATTAGAACAATCTAAACATTATATTCCCTTTGTTACAAAAAGACTAGCACAAATACATTATCAGAATAATATGTATGACGTAGCTGAGAATTATGCCGTTAGATCGTTCAATTTAAATGAATCTGATAGTGAAACTTTAGAAATTTTACTTAATTGTTATGCCAAACTTGCTCTGTGGACAAAATTTGTTTTTGTGGTATCTAAACTTAGCAAAGTCGATGGACAAAAACTAGAGTCTCTTAAAAACAAAATAGCTGATTATTATGTTATAGCCGCCAAAAATATGCTAGAAATTAACGAGAAAAAAGAGGCAATATATTATTTAGAATCAGCTATTAAACTTATAGCTTCCCATATTGAAGCACTAAATCTTTATCTATCTTTAAACCCTTCTAAACGAAATAATAAAAATATTGAGCTATTACAAGCTGCCTTCACAGAAAGCCCTTCTTTTGAGATTGTAGAATTATATAAGAAATTTTCTGCTAATACCCCTTTAGAAATTTATGATGATCTAGCAAATTTAGTAGATTCTAGACAACATTTAGGATTATTTTTAGCTATAGCTGGTTATTTAGATTTACCCGAAAAGATTCAAAATCTTAAAGAGGAACCTAAACTATGATAGCTAACCCTACTAACATTACCTCCAATTCACAGACGTCATTGCGAGGAAACCTAAGGTCAACGAAGCAATCCAGAAAGTTACCAAAAATGGATTGCTTCGACCATTACATGGTCTCGCAATGACAACAGAACAATTGCTTCGTCGCTGCATCTGCATTGCAGTTCCTTGCAATGACGTTGGTTTGTATGGATAAATACTAATCGGGTTAGCTATATTAATTTGATCTATAATCTTCAATTCATTCAACAACCTGATCTAAATAAACTACTTGAAAATATTGTTTAGCCGCTAACGACTGTATATTAGGTATTTCAGGATATTGTAATAATAACGGCAAGAATACGCTTCCGCCAACAACAATACGGGTATTTACTCCAGCAGGATGCAATCCCCATACATCTTGATAACTCATAGCCATTAATGGGCTTTCTTTATTATGAGAATTAGGATAATTACCAATATACATAACTACATGTCCGCCAATATATATAATTGTCAAGAATGGTTTACCGTTCTCCATTAGATACGATATCCTCTGTTCTGGAGTAGCAGAACTCATATCCACCATTCTACCATATTTTGATTGGTCTGATGAGTGTCTTGGCAACCATATCCCAAAAGTAGCAAAGAAATTTTTTAATTCTGCGGAACAATCATTATAAAAATACAAATTTCCCCAACCATATGGACGACCAACTAAACTACTAAGAATATTAGCTATATTACGTTGCGTAACCATCAAAGGCATGTCTGCAGTATTTTGGTTAGGCACCTCAACATATTTCACTTCAGCATATCCATTACTTATTGAAGGTACCATTAACTTTTTGCTTAGAGTAGAACTACTATCAACCCTTGGGAATATGGAACCTATGTAGGCAGAAAATAGGAGTTGACCTGTTGTATCAGTTATAGTTGTTTGAGTACGAGTAATTGCCACAAGATGCGATTTTGCTGCCATCTGCCATTTATTAACAAATTCTGTAGTTGTTCGTGCAATTCCACTACTTTTTACCCATACAATAAAATCAGGAGTTATGACCAACGACCATGCTCTATCCTTTGTTGTCCCTATAATATAAAGAGGTGTTCCTGCCCAAATAGCTGACCATTGTAAGTTATCAAAAGGATAGCCCTGACCTGCCTGCTTGTAATCATTAAAATGTACGTCATTAGTTGGTAACAATCGTCCATACAAATTATCAATGGCAATAGCTCTGTTACTAGCTTGATAAGTTAATTTATAAAATTGTGTTATATCAATATTAGCACTAATAGCATTAATCCAACCTTCTGTATAAGGACGGAAATTTTCTCCATACCCAATTGCATTACCGGTTTTATCTTTGTTGCCATATTCAATTAAGCTATTTTGTATAATAGTTGCTATATCATCCGGTGCAGCTTTATCTAATAGTTGATTCACATATTGCTTATTCCATGGGGATAAATCACCATAATTATGTTTATAAAGTTTTTCTAGATGTTGTTTTTGTACATCTGGACTTAATAACGGAGTATCATAATCAGGATTTTTCTCATTTATCCAATCATTAATATTTTGAGAATAATTCTCTATAGGAAATATCTGGATAACATCTTGATCTATTTTCTGATAGTTATTTTTAGTAGTTTTTAAAGTGCAACTGGTCATAGAACATAATATAAGTAAATAAAAAATACATCTTATCATAAAAATTACCTCCACTAATAGATCTATGCAAAATTATTTGAAAAATTTTATAGCTAACTAGATTAGTATTGATCCATAGCAAACTAGTGTCATTGCGAGGAGACCGTAGGTCGACGAAGCAATCCATATACAAGCTTCATGGATTGGCACGCTCACATACGTTCGCTCGCAATGACGGCTGTGAAGCTTACAATATCCTCCTCAAACGTCATTGCGAATAGATGCCAGTTTGCTATGGTTCAATACTAATATCGGGTATAATATTAGTTCATCTCATTAAGTTGTAATTTAGATTTCTCTAAGTATTTTAATATTTCTTCATGTAACTTAGTCCATTTGACTTGTTTTTTCATAAAAGGCATAAATTCTTTCTTCCATATTGTTATATATTGTTGAGAATATTCTTGTTCGAATTTTTGGAATTCAGAAGAAATATTTTCTTTAAATATAGCTATTAAATTTGAAGCCTCAGTAATTTTATGACTATCTAAAGATTTCAAAGATAAAATGTCTTGTTGTAAAATATCTATTTTGTTTAATGTATTACTCTTAAATGTACGATATAGCAAGCTTGTGTCATACCTTAAATCAGAATTATAATATATTTCCATTTTATATATTAGACTATTGAACGCTTTGCGTGATACCTCTTGTTCATAATTTGTAAGGGAGGCTAATAAATATTTATAGTCTTTCTCATTTAAATCGTGTGGTTTAACAAGCATATGAATTTTGGAGTGTAAATTGTTAAATTCACTATAAATACTATCTCGGTACTTATCTAGAAGCTTAGGAAATACATCTTGTAGTTCCAATTTTAAAGGTAAATCTTTCCTAATTTTTATTGGTAGGTTATGCATTGAAAACTGATATACTACCCACATAAAACTTTCATCAAATTCATTTGAGTAATTGATATGATCATCAGGTAAAATTACCTTACCTTCTTTATCATTCCAAGGTCGTATCTTATAAAAAAATCTATTCAGCCTTTCTTTTAATTTCAAAATAGCTGCATTTTTGTCTCCTGTTTTATATAAGACTTTATTCATTAAGTGCTTAGCCTCGTTATGCTCTATTCTATCATTTATATGCAATCCTATATTATTCCTTTCTAATAACTCCCAATCAAATAATTTATGCGGATCAACTTTACGTAGCACATAATGATCAAACGCCTTATTGTACACTATTGTTCCTATTTCAGAATGACTAAATATCATATCTTTTCTTATTTTAAAGCGTTTCATAAGATATAGAAGCAATTCTTTTACAGATTCCATTTGCTGTTGTGGAAAAAACTCACGCCCAGTATTCACTATTTCTATACCGATAGAATAATTATTTAAAGCAGTTAACTCTTCAAATCGTTCACCCATTTTAATTTTAGCATAACTAATACCAGCATGATATGCTCGCTTTTCTAAAGGAACCGTTAACGTAATACTACCATCTTTATCTACAATGAAATGAGCAGATAGACCTACTTTATTTAGTAATTCTTTTGTATCTTTTAATGTTGATATACCAGTATGGTGAACTATAATCATTGATACTTTTTTACCTTCTCTGTCACCATAATTTGCAACTGGAACAGGGTCTAGGAACAGTAAATTTTTCTTCTGTAATAAAGGAAGCTCTTTTTGTAAATGATTAAAATCATTTTGAAAACTTACAATATCAGGATGTGACTTAGATAAAGCACCCACTTTTTTATGGGAACACCCAGCATTTAACAATGCAACTATTATAACAAGATAGTATCTTAAAAAAATCTTAAAAGCTTTATTGGTCATACAAATATAAAATCACTAAATAAAATATGTTAAAAAATTAAGTACGTATAGCTGCCAGATTAGCTATACTGCTGTCTATTAGTGAGCAGTAACTTTGCTGCAACAAAGCAATCTATTTCTAATCATTTTCATGGATTGCTTCGTCATTACTAATAGTAACTCCTCGCAATGACGAGTTATACCAATTCCCGAAATTAATTTATGTTGGTAATTTGTGCGTCGAGCCTAGACTCGCATCCTCACGTACATTTAAGTACGCAGCAAGGCTGCGTTCCGTGTCTCCTACAAATTCCTCAACCTAAATTAATTTCGAGAACTG
>JAJIYL010000024.1 GCA_020881195.1 Rickettsia endosymbiont of Pseudomimeciton antennatum
ACGTGAGTATGCGAGTCCCTGATATTTTCAAAAAACAATTCTTCAAAGCAGAAGAGTATAAAGCAATAAGGAAAAATGCATTCTTGAAGCGGTTCTACGAATGCATTTTAACCTAATTTTTAGCTAATAATCTTATTTTTCAGATTAAAAATAAGATTATTAGCCATTTTTATTATTTTAACAATCAGGCAACGAACCGCTTCTAGCCTGATTGTTTACATTATCATTCCAATTTTGGATTAACTAAGTTAATCCGAAATTGGGGTTAGGAGGTTGCCTGCGATAACTAAAGTAATTCTATATTTGGCTCTTTTTGGCTACGAATAAACATGATTTTCTTGAAATAGGTACACTATTCCTTCAAAAATCATATTTATTCTCACCGAAAAATAGCTCAAAATATAATTAATTAGTTATCGCAGGCAACCTCCTAGAAACTTTATTTTTTCCGACTCGTTTTAGCTTTCAGGTCATTGTGCTTTTGGTCTTTTTATTATCAGAACCGATTGAGGATATCCCATGTGTGCATTTAGTGCTACTTACGATTTTTCGATTAATTCTTTATTAAAAATTCCTCTCTCAGATGGTTAGTTTTGGAAAAGGTCTACTGGTTTAAAAACCGGGAAGATCACGAAACCTATGAAAAGTTAAGTTACTTAAATATTTAGACTACTACTCGAATGATTTGTAGAAATTAGTACCATAAAATCCCAACAATTTGGCTAGGAGGTTGCCTGCAAAACTAAAGTATAATTAGTTAGTTATCGCAGGCAGCCTCCTAAGTTTAGTAGAACATAGAGAGCATTTATATTTCCGGGTAGCTAATAATTTTTAGGGATTGAAACTAAGTGCAACTAATTTTAGCAAATTATTTCACATTTGTCAAATAGTTTACACAAAACAACCATACCAAAGTAATTAAAAAATTATAACCAATAGCTGAACATACTCAAATCATTTGAGTATACCAGTATATAATTATTATTTATTTTGACTTCTTATATCAGTAATTATTCTTTGTAATTGTTCTAAATCCATCATTCCCGCAATTAATTTACCATTAATAACATAAGCAGGAACTCCCTGTATTTTCAAACCTTTTGCTAATTTAATATTTTTGTCGAGAAGATGGTTTATCTCCCCTTTATTAATTTCTTCTGCGATTACCTCAAGATTTAAATCATTTGCTAGGAGCAATTTTTCTACAGATTCTTTGGTAATAGGTTTTAGCTCCATTAAACCATTATGAATATCTTGAAATTTATCAGGAGTTGTCTTATAAACAGCCAAAGCAATAGTTGCTGCATAATTAGATGCATCACCAAGAAGTGGGTATAGTCGCAAAACAACCTTAACGTCTGTATCTGATTTGATTAGCTGATTAATAAAATTACTACCTTTTTTACAATAACCACAATTATAGTCATAAAAAGCCACTATGATCATATCTCCATTTGGATTACCAAGCACTGGAGATGTAGGAGAATTCTCTATATCAGATTTATTATCTCTAATATATTCACCAGTTTTTATTTCCATCTCCTGCATTTTACGCCGTTGGAGACCTTCTATTGATTGAATTATTACTTCAGGATTATTTAGTAAATATTCTTTTACAACTTGCTCGATTTTTTCTACTGCTTCTTTTTTTTCTAATAATGGCTGATCTACAGTATTAATCGAAACCGTAGCAGAAACAGCATTAGGAGTCTTCATAGTTTTATAAGCAAATAATGCTATTAGAACAACGACAATAATCAATAATATTTTACTAATAACACTATGCATAATATCTGTTTCTGTTAAATATATTTAGTTCATTATAAAAGGTTTGTACTCAAATAGAAAATCAACAATTACTTTGTATATCAATTTTTCTATTAAATATGAGTTCCTTACCTTATTAAAGCATAATAGTTACTTTTCTATAATTTTCAAGCATTTTAGTTATTTGCTGATAATTTACTTTACCTATTGGTAGAATCGGTATTTCTTTAACATATATAATCTCCGGTAAATGACTTGCTGGTATATTATTATATTTCAAATATACTAAATTTTTGGACATCATTTCTATAAAATTTTCCCTATTTATAGTCTGACTGGTGGTAAAGAGAAAAATTTGTCTATCTTTATTACCATCATCAGGACAAACAGCTACATGTCTACTATTAACATCGATCATATTAGCTAAATCCTCTATTAATACCAGTGATATTACTTCTTCTATTGTAACAAATTGTTGAACACGACCTAATAAGGTAAGATAACCATCTTTATCAATTTTTACAATATCTCCAGTATCACACCAGCCCATACCTAATTCCTCTGATGATGTCGGGTTGATAACCCCAGGATTATTAGAGTGCATATAGCCAAGCATGATATTTGGTCCCTTGATAAATAGCTGCCCCTCCTCTTCTATTCCGTTAATTGATTTAATACGATATTCTATTTTTGGCATCAAACGACCTACACTTCCACCACGATAATGCATTGGAGTATTACATGATATTATTGGAGATGTTTCAGATGTACCATATCCTTCAAAAATTCTTATACCAAACTTATCAAGCCATAATTGCGTTGTTTCTTTTCTAAGTCTTTCACTACTAGCAAACACGTATCTTATAGAATAAAAATCATAAGGGTGAGCACAGGTGGCATAACCATGTAAAAATACATCCGTACCAAACATAATAGTTGCTCCGATATCATATATTACTTCAGGAACACTCCGATAATGCAGAGGAAAAGGGTAAAGAAATACTGGTATACCGTTAAGTGTCATCATTATTGTGCCAGATAAACCAAAACAGTGAAATAATGGTAAAGCCATAAAGGCAAAATCATCCAGACTAAAATGTAACTTAGCTAGAACCTGACATCTATTAGCTTGTAGGTTTCTGTGTGATAATACTACAGCTTTAGGGGGGGCTGAAGTACCTGAAGTAAATACTACAACTGACGGATCATTGTCATCATAACTAGCACACATATTGCTATAATAACTCTGTGGAAAGAAGCTACCAATCACAGCCTTAATTTTTAAATATAAACTAACTCTTGACGTTAAATCTTCAAGGTAAATAACTTTTATATTAACTGCTAAGATATTTGCCACTACTTCTTGTAGCCCAGCTTTTTCAACAAATTGTTTTGAAGTATATACTGTTTTAACTGACGTTGTTTCACACGAAGCAACTACATTGCTAACCTCACTCATATAATCAATCATGACTGGTCGACGGGAACAGGCTTGCATAGCATAAAAAGTAATAATAGTTTCAACCATGTTAGGTAGCATAATACCTATATAGTCAGCTACTTCTGTATCCTGTCTTATTAAATTTGCTAAAGTAAAAGATTCTAATATTAATTGACGATAGGTAATAGACTTATTATCAATATCTTGTATTATTTTTTTGTTAAAACCATAAGCTTTTGCTGTTTCAAGGAGAGACTGAAATATAGTATTCTGGTAATCCGAACTTTCAAATATCATATCAGTCATGATATCATAAAGAGCCTGACCTATATATTTACGCTTTTCCCTATTATCTACATTCTGATTAGAAGAAAATTTTACTGGTGGCAAAATAGTGACAGTGACCTTAGGAAATATCCGTGTTTTTAGTATATTTTTAAGCTTGGAAAAGTGAGTAAACTGTGTACCATCTATTCTAACAGGTAAAATTGTTGCATCAGCTTTCTCAGCAATCATGCCAGGTCCTTCATATATCTTCATTAAAGAACCAGTAATACTTATTCTTCCTTCGGGGAATATGGCAATTTTTTTATCTTTTTGTACTTCCCTAATCAAACTCTTTATAGCCATTGCATTAGTGGGATCAATTGGTAAAGTTTTTGCCATTGTTAAAAATGGTTTTACCCACCACACTTTAGCCATAGTTGTATTAATAGCAAAAGTCATTTCTTCAGGTAGATAAGTTGCAAGTAATGCAGGATCAAGATATGAAATATGATTGGCGATAACTACTGACCTTTTGCCAGCTTTATAAAAATTTTCAATACCTTTTACTTCCACTCTGTACATGCAATCAAAAATAAATTTTAAAATAGCTCGGTTAACAGCAAAAGGTACTATTTTTACTTCAGGAATTAATTGATAAATATAATAAGCTACCACTATATTAAGCAGGCTAATAAATAATATAACGGATGGTATCGAATATTCCCAATAGAATAACAACGAAAGTATTAAAGTAGACCCAGCCATAAATATAGCATTAGCAAAATTATTTATAGCAATTATTCTACTACGATGAGCTGAGGAACTAAAATATTGTAATACTGCAAAAAGTGGCACAATATATAGTCCTGCAATAGCAGCTATAAAAAACAAGTCGATAATGATCCGCCAATTATGCTTTTTAGATAAAAAGATCAATACACTCCTTAATTGTTCCGGTTCATAATGAACCGCACTAATTCGACTGGCAAAAAATAAATCAATACCAAATATACTGATACCAATAGCTGAGACAAAAACATATTTCGTGGTAATTTCATTTCCAAAAATCTTACTACACCAAAAAGAACCAACTCCTACTCCAATTGAAAATGTGGCAAGGAATAAATTAGCAACATTTTCATCTGCTGCAAAAGTATCTTTAGCAAGAGATGGAATTTGAGCAAGTATTGCTGCACTGATAAACCAAAACCAAGATATACCAAGAATTGCCAAATATACTTGCTTTTTAGCTTTAGCATATTTAATCATTTCTATACTTTCACGAAATAAATTTAAATTTATTTTAATTTCGCAGTTAGAATTATTTGATTTTGGCATAAAATAACTAGCAACAACACCAACTGTAGCAATTATTATCAGAATAGTGATTATTAAATTGCCACTTATGGTGTAGTATCCTCCAATAATAGTACCAACTAAAATAGAAATAAATGTTCCAGCCTCAACAAATCCATTAGCTCCTAATAACTCATTTCGGTATAAATGGTCTGGTAGAACACTATACTTGATTGGTCCAAAAAATGTCGAATGTATACCCATAAGAAATATAGATAAAAAAAGTATTACTAAATTATTATTAAAAAATCCATAAGTAGCAAAAAGCACTATGGCTAGTTCAAATAATTTAATGATTTTAACTATAGTTGATCGCTCATATCTATCAGCCACCTGTCCTGCAATACTCGCAAATATTGCAAAAGGTAACACAAAAACACTATTAGCAGCTAGCACAAGCAATTGGGTTGAGTCTATTAGTTGACTAGATAGCTTATAAGTAACTAATATAATTAACGCATTTTTTAGTATACTATCATTCAGACAACCACAACATTGTACTATGAAAATAGGCAAAAAACGCGTATCTCGAAATAAATATAACCGATTTGATTGCATGCTTTCTCCAAAGACATTATAGTTGCGGTATAGTATGCAATTCATTGCTTTATGTCAAATACTCTGATTCAAACCACCTAACAAACCAAAAATAAAATCATCCAACTCTAACTATTTTAGAATACATTGTGCCTCTTTCCTATGGTATCTAAAGGGTGAATAGAGGCAAGGTGGTCAAATATTTTTTCCTTAGTGATTGCCTCATCATATCTTGCCTGTATCCTAATCCAAAAACTATCTGATAAACTGAAACACTTTGCTAATAACAGAGCAGTTGCAGTACTAATATTTCTTTGTTTGTTTATAATCTCTGTTATTCTATTAATTGGTACTTCAATATCTTTAGCTAATCTATAAGCTGAAATACCGAAAGGCTCCAAGAATTCAGTCTTAAGTATTTCGCCAGGATGCACCGGATTAATTTTATACATGTAAGTTACCTTTTATTTATGATAATCAATTATTTCTACTTCATAAGCATCCCCATTGTTCCAAGCAAAGCATATTCTCCATTTATTATTAATTCTAATACTATATTTATTAGCCTTGTCACCTTGCAATTTATCTAATCTATTTGCAGGGGGTATAATTAAATCTTCTAAGATATTTGTCTTTTTACACTTAAAACGTTTCGTAATCATCCCTTGGCTAACATAGAATTATAAATTATACTTAATTCATAAATGAGGTAAAATTTCATGTATAGATTCTTTAAGATTATTTTTAATTTTCTGAAATTCTTCCGTGATATTATTTAGTTTACTTATTTTTTCTAAAAATTCTTTCATTTCATTTTTTTTAAGTAATGGTATGTGTATATTACAAAGCTGTTCATAAGTTAAGTTTGCTCTAACAGCTCCATACTTTGTATCGTATTTGCCAATAATGCCTAAATAATATTTTGACTTTAAAATATGTAATAAATATTCAGATGGTAGAGTATCTTGGAATTTTTTTAAAACTCTAAATACGATATAAATACCACTGACATAACCACCGCTTAAATCCTCAAAAACTAAACCTAAAGAACCAACATTAATCCTATGCGGATTATATACCAAATCTCCAGCTTGAACCTGCTTGTATTTTTGGTTGATGTCCTCACCTTTTAAAATTTCATTGTCAAAAACACCAATACTATTACTTACACCTAAAATTCTAAAATCTGTAATTGGCTGTAAAGACGGCTCTGTTTTTTCTGTTATCTCCTCAATATAATCACCAAGTCTTATAATATCGCCTTTTAAATTAGCAAAAATATCAAAATAATCATAAATCCATAAACTATAACCATTCTTGGTAATTTCAGTTGATGCTATTATAGCAGATTCAATTTCCAAAACGGTCTTCTTATTATTGAAAGCATCAAGTACAATTGGCAAATCATTGTCCTTAATTGGCTTCTTTCTTGAACCAAGTTCATGACCAACCGCATTAACTGCAAAAAAGAATGTATTTGATATCTTTCTGTTTTTCTCGAAATACACAATGCTTGTTTTTGTTGGTGTGTAAGGTTCAAAAAGCTTTCTTGGCAATGAAACAATAGAAACGTTTGATGAGTTATTAAAAATATACTCTCTTACCTTTCCAACATCTCCTCCATCTGAAAGAAAATTTTCTTTTACAAGTAAACAACCTCTACCACCTAGTTTTAAAGCTTCAAAGCAATGCAAAGCACAAATAGCGTCACCATTATTTGATTGAATAGGATATAAATACCCAAACCTTGTTTGTTGC
>JAJIYL010000025.1 GCA_020881195.1 Rickettsia endosymbiont of Pseudomimeciton antennatum
CAAGGGGTGAGCGTGCTAGGTGTACATTTAGTACATGAGTACGCGAATGCCCCGAAGTTTTGCGGAGCCAATTCTTCAAAGCAGAAGAGTATACCAGTTTTTGGATTAGAATTTTTAAATTCTAATCCAAAACTGAGGTTTTATAGCTAACCCGAATAGTATCTTTCATAGCAAACTGGTGTCTATTAGATACTTGCTAAGATGTCTTAGGATTATGGGCTATTTTCCCTGTGACTTTTAAATTGTCCTGACCAATTCCACAGCTATTAATACTTGACAAAAATAATAGTTTGACTAGTTTTAATAGTTATAAAGTTCCATATCTAACAGTAGAGTTATAGAAAATTTATAAAACTAAGGATTAAATTATGTCCTCTTTGAAATATAAACGGGTCTTGCTAAAAGTTTCTGGTGAAGCCTTAATGGGTGATAAGCAATTTGGTCACGAATATTCTGTAATACTAAGGATTGCTGAGGATATAAAGGAAGCAATAGAGCTTGGTGTACAGGTATGCGTGGTTGTAGGCGGGGGTAATATTTATCGTGGCACTAATGCCTCATTTGGTATTGAAAGAGCTGCTGGTGATTATATTGGCATGCTTGGTACGGTAATAAATGCACTTACTTTACAAAATATTATGGAAAGTTTAGGTGTTCATACTAGAGTCCTTTCGGCAATTCCCATGATAAGTGTTTGTGAGCCTTATATACGTCGTAAAGCAAAAAGACATATAGAAAGAGGTAGAGTAGTAATTTTTTCCGGCGGAACTGGTAATCCATTTTGTACTACTGATAGTGCAGGTGTCTTAAGAGCCATTGAAATGAACTGTGATTTATTATTAAAAGGCACTAAAGTTGACGGTGTATATGATTCGGATCCAACAAAAAACCCTAATGCAGTAAAATACTCCACTATCAGCTATACTAATCTTCTAAAAGAGAATTTACAAGTTATGGATATTGCTGCTGTTGCCGTGGCTAGAGAAAATAACTTGCCAATTAAAGTATTTTCAATTAAAGAGAAAGGTAATTTTGCAAAAGTACTGCAAGGCAAAGGTGAGTATACAAAAATTCAAGAAGGTTAATAGGTATGGATAAATTAACTATACATAAAGAGTTGCAATCAAAAATGGATAGCTCGTTAAAGATATTGGACCACGAACTTAAGGGACTCAGAACTGGTAGAGCTTCAGTTAATTTACTTGACCCGGTATTAGTTGAAGCGTATGGAGATAAAATACCCTTGTTACAAGTAGCGAGTCTTTCGACTCCAGATGCACGAACTATTACGGTGCAGGTGTGGGATAAATCTATGGTAAAAGCTGTAGAGAAGGCTATTGTTGATGCAAATCTAGGTCTAAATCCATCATCAGATGGACAGTTAGTCAGAATCACCATTCCATTACTTACTGAAGAACGTCGCAAAGAGCTTGTTAAATTTGCTCACAAATATGGAGAAAATACTAAAATTGCTTTGCGTAATATCAGAAGGGATGGTAATGAAGATTTAAAAAAGTTAGAAAAAGACAATAACATAACTAAGGATGAATACCATAATTTTTCAGAAGAAATTCAAAAATTAACTGATGAGTATAGTAATAAAGTTGACCTGCATGTTAAACAGAAAGAACAAGAAATAATGACTGTTTAGTCTATAGCTAATTCGGTTAGTATTACTCAGTCATTGCTAGGAGTTACTTCAGTGATGACGAAGTAATCTAATGAATATGGATTGCCACGACCACTATATGGTCTCGCTAATAGACGAGTTATAGGCATATACGTCATTGCGAGGAAGACCGTAGGTCGATGAAGCAATCTATAAAAGCAACCAAAAATGGATTGCTTCGTTGACTTATACTCCCTCGCTAATAGACGTTAGTTTGCTGTGGATGATATATTGATGAATGGTGTTTAGTTTAAGTATTAAAAAAATGATAGTATATCAACAACGAGAGCAAAGAAGCCTAACTAGGGAGCAAAAAGAAGCAGTTGGGTTGCTGTCAATTGGGACCTTTCTAGAATATTTTGACTTGATGCTCTATATACATATGGCAGTATTTCTTAATGAGTTATTTTTTCCACAAACTGATCCACACAGTAGCAGTATTCTTTCAGCTCTTTCCGTCTGTTCTACTTTTGTTTTTAGACCAATTGGTGCTGTACTATTTGGTTGGATAGGCGATAAAATAGGTCGCAAGGCTACGCTAGTTGTTACAACTTTTATGATGTCATTTTCTTGTTTGGTAATATTCTTTTTACCTACTTATGCTCAAATTGGTATTACTGCTTCGGTATTAATCACTATTTGTCGGATAGTGCAAGGCATGTCATCCTTAGGAGAAGTAATAGGGGCTCAATTATATTTAACAGAAATAACTGTTCCACCAATGCAATATCCTGTTGTTGGTACCATTATAATATTTGCTAATTTAGGGGCAGTATTTGCTTTAGGGGTAGCTATGTTTGTCACTTCATATGGTTTTAATTGGCGATATGCTTTTTTATTTGGAGCAATTATTGCCATGGTGGGAGCAGTGGCAAGAACACGCCTTAGAGAAACTCCAGAATTTGCTGATGCAACCACAAGACTGCTAAATGCACTTAAAAATTTCGGTTTAGAAAAAAAGCATATTACTAATCATAAAATGTTAAACGAGAAAGTTAATATGAAAACTATATTAGCTTATTTATCAATGGAATCGACTGGACCAATTATTTTTTATTTTGTATATATGCATTGTGGGGCTATACTTAAAAGCACCTTTAATTATAATTCTGAACAAATTATTGTTCATAACTTGCTTGTTATAATAGCAGACGTACTTATCAGTATTCTATATACTTATTTGAGTTATAGAATAGATCCTATGAAAATTTTAAAAATGAAATTAGTAATTTTTGCTAGTACTATTATGTTTTTACCATATTTATTAATTAGTATTTCGTCTCCTTTCTATTTATTATTATGGCAGTTTTTTATATTGGTGTTTAAGATAGAAGCATTTCCAGCGGAATCAATATTTTATAAGCAATTTCCTGTATTTAAACGTTTTAGATGTGTCAGTATCTCATGTGCTGTGGTAAAGGCAATAATGGTTGTTGTTACATCTTTTGGATTAATTTATTTAATAGATTATTTTGGTAATTGGGGAATAGTAATATTATTTATGCCATTCATTGTATTATATGGGTTTGGTCTGTGTCATTTTGAAACATTAGAGAAGTTACGTAATAACTCAATATGTAGATAAGCATAATTATTTTTATAAAATTACTCCCATGCTATTAGTGCAGATATATTTTATGGTATAATATTATTTTAAACAACATTGACTTTAATATTTAGGTATATAATGATTACAAATGAAGAAGTACAAAGAATAGCAAAACTTGCTAGGTTTGATTTTAGCCAAGAAGAGCTAAACAATTTTGCCTACCAATTGACTGAAATGATGAATATGATAGACATTTTTAACGATATAGATTGTAGTAACATTCAACCACTTACTTCAGTTTGTGACATGAACCAAAGAATGCGACATGATCAAGTATTGTATGATGACATCTCCGATGAATTATTTGCTAATTTACCAAGTGATAAGACAGATCTTGCCAAAGAAGTAAAATGTTTTGTTGTGCCAAAAGTAGTAGAGTAAAATATGTCAGAAATTATAAAATTAACCATAACACAAGCCCTGAAAGCCATAAAAAACAGAGAATTTTCATGTGTTGAGCTGACTAAAGCTCATATTGCAGAAATGGATAAGCATAAAGAGCTAAATGCCTATATTACTGAAACTACAGATATTGCTTTAGAGAAAGCTAAAATTGCTGATCAAAATTATCATAAGGGAATAGAAAGGTCATTAGAAGGAATTCCCATCTCTGTAAAAGATCTTTTTTGTACAAAAGGAGTTCTAACTACTGCAGGCTCAAGGATGCTTAGTAACTTTATACCAACATATGAATCTACTGTAAGTAATAAGGTTCAAGAGCATGGTACAATAATGCTTGGTAAAACTAATATGGATGAATTTGCCATGGGATCTGCTAATATTACCAGCTATTTTGGTAACGTTATTAATCCTTGGAAGGCTGTAGATGCACCTTCTACTCCAATAGTTCCTGGTGGTTCCTCTGGAGGGGCATCAGCTTCTGTCAGTGCCTTTTTGGCTATGGCAGCTCTTGGGAGTGATACAGGTGGCTCTGTTCGTCAACCTGCCAGTTATACCGGAATTGTTGGATTCAAACCAACATATGGTCGGTGTTCTAGATATGGTATGGTTGCTTTTGCTAGTTCACTTGACCAAGCTGGAGTGCTTACAAGAACTGTCGAGGATATTGCCTTAATGCTACAAGCCATGATGGGTTTTGATGAAAAGGATTCTACTTCTATAAACTCCGAGATACCACAACTAATACCTGCATGTAATGCTAGTGTAAAAAACATGAAGATAGGAGTCCCATTTGATATTATGAAACAAGACGGTATACAACCGGATATTATTAAAATGTGGCAGCGTACTATCGATATTCTTAAAAATGATGGGGCAGAAATTATTGATATTTCATTACCACATTCTAAATATGCTCTAGCTGCATATTATGTGATAGCACCTGCTGAAACCTCATCTAACTTATCAAGATATGATGGTATAAGATATGGTTTTAGGGAAGGAAGTGAAGGAATATCTATTGAAGAAATGTATGAAAAAACAAGGAGTGATGGTTTTGGTTCTGAAGTTAAAAGGCGTATTATGATTGGTACTTATTTGCTTTCATCTACTCTTATGGATGCTTATTACTTAAAAGCACAAAAAATAAGACGCTTGATTTCAGATGATTTTAAGAAAGCTTTTGGGCAAGTTGAGGCAATAATTCTGCCATCTGCACCATCAGAAGCCTTTAATTTAGGTGAGAAACAAGATAATCCTGTGACAATGTATTTAAACGATTTATTTACTATTCCAGCTAGTCTTGCCGGTCTTCCTTGTTGTTCTGTACCTGCTGCATTATCTTCTAGAGGTTTGCCTCTTGGTATGCAAGTAATAGGCAAAGCCCTTGATGAATATAATACTATAAAAGTAGCAGCAGCAATCGAGCGTGGTTCGAGAAATATTAGTTTTATATATTCTAATAAACGGAGTTAATTGGATTATTTAGGTTCTGTGAAATATTTCCATTTAATGTGGAGATTTATAGGCGTTTTCGCCCACAGAACCGCAGCGTACATTTAGTACGTGAGGATTCGAGGACGAAAACAACGAAAAAATCGTCCATTAAATGGAAATATTTCACAGAACCTAGAGTTTAGAATGTCAGAGTTACCGATCTTATCAATAAGCATTTTCTTGCCTTTACTAAGTGCATTATATATCCTGCTGTTTATTAAACAAAGT
This sequence comes from Rickettsia endosymbiont of Pseudomimeciton antennatum, assembly GCA_020881195.1. GTDB lineage: Bacteria > Pseudomonadota > Alphaproteobacteria > Rickettsiales > Rickettsiaceae > Tisiphia. The sequence goes on from JAJIYL010000025.1 coordinate 5,403, forward strand.
AGGTCGGTTAATAAACAAATTTATGCGATATATGTTGCAGTTTTAAGCTCTGTACTGACATTAATATCTACTATTTACTTATTAGTTCAATTTGACAATACATCAAAACTTTATCAGTTTGTCGAATGCTATAGTTGGGTTCAATCTATAGGTCTTGAATTCCACATCGGGGTTGATGGAATCTCAATATTCTTTGTTGTTCTGACAAGCTTTCTAACCCTTATCTGTATTATAGCTAGCCTATTTACCGTCAAAAAATATATCAAAGAATTTTTATTTTGTTTTTTATTAATTGAATCTTTCTGCATTGGGGCTTTTTCCTCAATGAATTTACTATTATTTTACTTATTTTTTGAAGTAATATTAATCCCTATGTATATAATTATAGGAATTTGGGGGGGAGAAAATAGAGTTTACGCTACTGTAAAATTCTTCCTTTATACTTTCTTTGGTTCGGTATTTTTCTTATTATCACTCATATATATTTATAGCCAAGTTCATAGTTTTAATATGCTTGAGCTAAACGAATTACTACCTTCGTTAGCATTATCGGTACAGAAAGTTTTATGGTTGGCAATCTTTATAGCCTTAGCGGTAAAAGTTCCTATGATACCGTTTCACACTTGGCTGCCTGATGCACACGTACAAGCACCAACTGCTGGATCTGTCATTTTGGCTGGTATATTGTTAAAACTTGGAGCATATGGTTTTTTACGTGTATCATTACCAATGTTTCCGAATATATCAAAAGAATTTGCATTTTATGTATTAGTGCTGAGTATATTTGCTGTAATATATGGTTCATTAGTGGCACTAGCCCAAAGAGACATGAAAAAGATGATAGCTTATTCATCGATAGCTCATATGGGCTACGTTACTGGTGGGATTTTTAGTTTGACAGAAGTGGGAATTAAGGGGGCAATATATCAAATGATTAGTCACGGTGTGGTAGCATCTGCTTTGTTTTTGATAGTTGGTAGTTTATACGACAGATTACATACTAAGGAGATAGACCAATATGGCGGTGTGGCAAATAAAATGCCAATACTTGCTACTTTTTTCATGATCGCCATGCTTGGTTCTATAGGTTTACCAGGTACTAGCGGTTTTATAGGAGAATTCTTAAGCTTAATAGGTATTTATCAAGCTAATGTAGTGATAGCTATGATAAGTGCTGTGGGTATTATTCTTGGAGCTGTTTATATGCTAAAACTTTACAAAGAAGTAATGCTAGGACAAATTACTAATGCTCAGGTTGCAAACTTTAAAGATTTATATCTCTATGAAGTAGTTGCAATTATGCCACTATGTATAGCAATAATTTACTTAGGTTTGCTGCCAAATGCAATTATCAACATGTTTGATGTGCCAACCCATAAAATTTTGTCACAACTATTATCTGTTATAAAATAATCACTTAAATTTAATATTATTATTTTGATGAATTACTCATTGAATTGCTCTTTAATAATTCGATTTTCAAGACTATTTTTTTGATCAAATAGTAATTTGATCATTTTGTTTTTTGCTGATTTAATTAATACTGACTTAATATCATCAAATTCCTGGAAATCTGCAGCTGCATTTACTGGTCTTTTATTACTTTCTAAAATTTCAAATTTTATAGTAGTGGAAAATGGTAGTAACGCACCGTGCCAACGTCTTGGACGAAAAGGACAAATTGGTGTTAGGCATAATACATTTGACTCAAGTGGCAAAATAGGTCCGCCGGCAGATAAGTTATAAGCACTACTACCAGCTGGAGTTGCAACCATTGCCCCATCAGCTACTAATTCACTCATACGCTCAACTTGATCAATTTCTATCTTAAATTTAGCAGCTTGGTTGGTTTTACGAAATATTGAGACTTCATTAATGGCTAGGGCGGTGTAGGTTTTACTATCTACGCTTTCTACTTGCATTTCTAAAGGGTATAAATGAGAAACTATCGATTCTTGTAAATTATCTACTAATTTTTCGACAATAATTGGATTCATTAAAAACCCAATATTGCCAGAATTAATTCCATAAAAAGGAATGTTTAGGTGCATATAACGATGTATCGCATGCAATAATTCTCCATCTCCACCAACTACAATAATTATTTCGGCTTCTTCCACTTTACAGAATTGATAAAATAGTTCAAGTTGCTTAACTAGTTCTAACGACTTCGTGGAACTGTTATAAATAATCGCAATTTTATTTAAATCGATTTTAGTTTTTGCCAACATAAATACAATAGATGGTTGATTATTAATACAAAAAAACATGAAGCTAGTACATCACTTAAAAAATGTCCTCCCATTAATATGCGACTTAGCCCGACTAATGAACCAAAAATTAAGGCGATATTATAGATTCTTGAAAAATATATAAAAGGAGCAATATAAGAAAGACTAGTTAAGCTATACCCCATAGCTGCATGCCCTGATGGAAATGAGCAATTATGTACACATTCATTAGAGATTGAGAAAGCTCGAGTAAAATTTTTGGAACCATTAAAATCTTTAATTTGTACAGGACGAGCCCTACCAAAATGTTCTTTAAATATACAATTCACCAATAATCCAGGACCTATTGCCGTAGATAAAATTATATAAAATCCTCCAGAAATAATAAGCCTATTAAAAGTTTTGTACTTAACAATTAAGTAAAATAAATATAATGACGTTATTATAAGTAGTAATATAGTTAATATCGGAATAATTTCAAACAATAATAGGACAATATTATTGTCACGGTAAATAAATCCATCCTTATTGTCGTAGAATAATTTTGAGAAATCTACATCAAAATTAGGAAATAGTACGGTCAATAGTAAGATTATACCAAAGGTGAATATGTTAGTATAAACTAAATTAGTATTAATCATAGACTAAAAGCCAAAAATAAGTTATAAAAGCATACACAAACCATACATAATATAGAAGTTAACATGTCATTCAACATTAAAAATCATAAAAATGATTTACTATTTTTACCACTTGGCGGTGCAAATGAAATAGGCATAAACGTCAATCTATATCATTATAAGGGAAAGTGGTTGATGGTTGACTGTGGCAGCGGTTTTGCCGATAGCTATTTACCAGGTGTTGATATGATAATTGCTGATATTAGTTTTATTGAACAATATAAAAAAGATATATTGGCTTTAGTTCTAACTCACTCACACGAAGATCATTTGGGAGCAGTCCAATATTTGTGGAACAGTCTAAAATGCCCAATATATGCCACTACCTTTACTGCAAATTTTCTAAAACTTAGATTAGCCGAATATGATTTTGCTAAAACTATAAAAATCCATGAAGTAAAACCTTCAGCAAAAATAAATCTTGACCCATTCCAATTAGAAATGGTACCTCTAACCCATTCAGCTCCAGAAATGCAGGCAATTATGATACGCACAGAAGCTGGTAATATTTTTCATACTGGGGATTGGAAATTTGATCATGATCCTTTACTCGGTGAGAAAGCTGACGATGCTCTACTAAAATCCTATGGTGATGAGGGGGTTCTAGCTTTAGTTTGTGATTCAACTAATGTATTTAATGAAGGAACTTCTGGCTCGGAAGGAGAAGTACGTAAAAGTTTAGTAGATATTATAGCGGGTTGTCCCCAGATGATCGTGGTCACAACTTTTGCTTCAAATTTGGCACGGCTTGAAACTATAATTCATGCAGGTCAGATGGCTGGAAGAAAAGTAGTACTATCGGGAAGAAGTTTGCATAGAATTTTGCTTGCGGCACGGGAAAGTGGCTATATGAAAGATATTGCTCCTTTAATTGATGAACGGGATGTAGCAAGATTTAAAAGGCAAGAACTTTTAATTGTTGCCACTGGATGTCAAGGCGAACCTCTAGCAGCTACTGCCAAAATGGCAAATAATAGTCACCCTAGTATCAAGTTAGCTCCTAAAGATACAGTTATATTCTCTTCAAAAATTATTCCTGGCAATGAAAAGAAAATTTTTCGTATGTTTAATATTTTTGTAAGAGCAGGAATTGAAGTGGTAACTGAACGAGATCATTTTGTTCATGTTTCTGGACATCCAGCAATTGACGAACTCAAGCAAATGTATTCTTTAATTAGACCGCAAATTTGCGTACCAGTACATGGTGAGCCGGTACATATACATGAGCAAGCAAAATTAGCTCGTAAAAATGGTATAAAGCATGCTGTTGAAGTAGAAAATGGTAGCTTAGTATTACTTGATCCTCATAATCCTCGTATTTTAACTAAGGTAGCAACAGGTTATTTAGCCGTTGACGGCAATTATCTTTTACCAGCGGAATCACCAATTTTTAGAACTCGTAGACGTATGCGTGATGATGGTATAGTAGTTGCTTCTCTGATAATAAATAAAAAGGGTGGACTTGCCTGTAGACCCATTTTATCTATGCCAGGACTTCTTGACTCTGATGATGATGCACAGCTAATTGATATAATCAAAGATGATATTGCTGAAACGGTAGAAATTCAAGGAAAATCAAAAGGTGCTATCCTTAATGAACAGATCGAAAATGCTGTAAGATCGGCTATTCGCAAAACATTGAAACATGAAATGAATAAATCGCCTCTTATCATAGTTAATGTGGAGAGAGCTATTTGAATTAGGTTCTGTTGACAAAATTAATGAGATGTATGCTCCGCTTAAACGCATAGGCGTCAATTTAAGAAAATAGTAGTCGAAAAACCGTCTATTAGCGAGGAGCTACTTATAGTAGCGACGAAGCAATCCATAAATTAGAATAAATCTGGATTGCTTCGTCGTGTTTACACACTCCTCGCAATGACGTATGTGTTTAAAAACAGTCATGCCTCCTCGCAATGACAGGGTGTTGTAAAGCGGCTCTTCGCTAATAGACGTCTTGTACTTTAACTTTTTTTCGTGAACGCTCACTGTAAGGTTTAATTCGTGGAAATAACTCAAAAGACAATATACTCAAATGATTTGAAGAATTGGAACGTAAAACAAGGGGTGAGCGAGCGGAGCGTACATGAAGTACGTGAGCACGCGAATGCCCCGAAGTTTTGCGGGGTCAATTCTTCAAAGCAGAAGAGTATATCTCTATCTATAATCGGTAAACCAAATGCTGGTAAATCATCATTATTAAACAAACTTATTGGTCAAAAAATATCGATAGTTACTCCTAAAGTTCAAACTACCCGCTCTATTATAACCGGAATAGTTACTATAAAAGATACGCAGCTAATAATATTAGATACACCAGGTATATTTGAACCAAAGAAACAGCTGGAGAAAGCAATGGTACGGTGTGCATGGTCAAGTTTACATGGTGTAGACCTAGTTTTATTGATAATAGACAGTACAAAACCTATTGATCAGTTTACTTTACAAATACTCAAAAAGTTGCAAACTCTTAAAATAAATTTAATATTCTTATTAAACAAAATTGATAGCCCTTCTGAATATCTAGAAGAAATAGAAAATACTCTGAGATATCAGTTCATAGATAATTATATATTGAGAATATCCGTTTTGTCCGGTGAAAATATCAACAAATTACTCAATTATATCCAAAGCCAAGCCAAACAATCGCCTTGGCTATATGAAGAGGATGATGTTACTAATCTGCCTATGCGGTTTTTAGCAGCTGAGATAACTAGGGAGCAATTATTCTTGAATCTTCACCAGGAATTACCTTATAATTTAACCGTCCAAACTGAAATGTGGCAGGAGAATAATGATAAATCCATCAAAATTCATCAGGTAATAGTTGTTTCAAGGGATTCTTATAAGACTATTATTTTAGGAAAAAATGGTTGTAAAATTAAAGAAATAGGCTCTAAGGCAAGAATAGAAATGCAGATAGCCTTTGATTGTAAAATTCATCTTTTTCTTTTTGTAAAAGTACGTGAACTCTGGCAAAATGATCCAAACTCATACAACCATATGCGACTGCAACAAGTTCAAATATGAATTTTAAAGATATAGGAATAATAATTGCCAAAAAACCATTAAAAGAAAATTCGGCTATTATTACAGTTTTTACTGAGAATCATGGTTTATATTCCGGTGTAATACGAGAAACATCTAGAAAATCTGGCTCTATAAATCAGCAAGGCAATATTGTCGATTTTTTTTGGCAAGCTAGATTACATGAGCATATAGGAATAGCTAAATGTGAACTAATAAAATCTTACGCTGGTCTTTTAATAACTAATAAAATTAAGCTATATGCCTTTAATTCAATTATTAGCCTTATTAAAATAGCATTTCATGAAAGAGAAAATCACAATAATTTTTTTCCAATTTTTGTAAAATATTTAAGTAGCCTAGCAAATAATTTTATTTTTGAAGAGTATATTAGATTTGAATTAGCCATACTCCAAGAATCGGGCTATGGGCTTGAGCTGGATAAATGTGTGGTAACAGGTAGCCAGGAGAATCTGAAATATGTCTCACCAAAATCTGGGAAAGCTGTCTGTTTATCAGAAGGGCTGGCATATCAAGACAGGCTTCTAATCTTACCACAATTCCTAACCTCCACTAAGTGTGAAATTACTAATAATGATAAAAAACAAGCTTTTGAGTTGACTAGCTATTTTTTTAATCGATATTTCTTTGACAAACAACAACCACTATATGAGAAAAATAGTCAGGCACGAGATAGTTTTATAGAATGTGTACTAACTCCTGCCACTCATCTTCATCAATAATTTTAATTCCCAACTCTTTAGCTTTTTTGAGTTTACTACCAGCATCGCTACCCACCACTACTAAATCAGTGGTAGGTGATACGCTACTGACTACTTTAGCCCCTAATTTCTCCGCCTGAGACTTGGCTTCTGCTCTTGAGAGAGTTAGTAGGGAGCCAGTAAACACCACAATTTTACCAGTTAATGCGGTTTTAGTTGTTTGTTGATTATAGTCTTGAATATTCAGAATTTTACTCAATTGCTGAATAATTTGCAGATTTTCTTTAATATCAAAAAAATCGATAATATCTAGCAAAATCTTATCTCCTATTCCTTCCAAATCATTTAATCTTTGGTAAATTTGCTGATCGCCTTTTAACAAAGATTCCATAGCTGCTATAAAATTACTATAATTCTGAAATTCTCGAGCAAGTAATTTGGCTGTTTGTTCGCCAATATGTCTGATTCCTAGGGAATAAATGAATCTATTTAGGGAAACGGTTTTGGCTTTTTCAATATTCGTCAACAGGTTTTCTACAGATTTTCGCCCCCATCCTACCATATTTTCAAGCTTGACTAAGCTTTTTTCATTATTATTTTGTAAATAAAAAATATCCACAGGATTTTCTATTAAAGATTTTTCCAGCAAAAATTCTATTTGTTTCTTCCCTAAACCATCTATATCTAAAGCATTTTTAGATGTAAAATGACAAATTCGTTCATAATTCTGAGCAGGACAATTTAAACCATTATCACAACGAATAATTATAGTTTCTTGATTATAATGTAACTGAGAACCACAAGACGGGCAAAGCTTCGGCATATCGATTTTTTGCGATTCACTAGAACGCCGAGTAACATCTACGGCAGTAATTTGCGGTATGACATCGCCTGCCCTCTGCAAAAATACATAATCATTAATCCTTATATCTTTTCTGATGATTTCCTGATAATTATGTAAGGTAGCTCGTGATACTCTAACTCCCCCAATAGAAAGCGGCTCTAACTCAGCGACCGGAGTTAATACACCGGTTCTACCTACTTGCAGAGTAATGTTAATTAGTTTAGTTTGACCAATTATCGCAGGAAATTTATGAGCAATAGCAAATCTTGGGCTTCTTGCAATAAAACCCATCCTTTGCTGCAGAGCAAAATCATTTAACTTATATACAATACCATCAATTTCATAAGGTAATTCATCTCTAGATGAATTCAAATATTCATAGAAAGATTTCATATCATCTTCAGAATAGGCTAATTTTCCTATATTATTGACGATAAACCCTAACTCTTTTAACTTATCTAATAAAGCATCCTGACCATCAACTATTAGACTTCCTGTATAAGTCAATCTAGTTGGTGATTTTGTCGTCGAAACTTGCCTCCGCTCCTCACGTACGTCTATGTACGCTGCGGTGCTCGGCTTCGTTTCTCCTAAAAATCCCTCAACTATCTTTGACTTATACAGGAAGTCTATTTTGCTACTAACGCTACCCACAGCATAAACAAAATATCTTAGAGGTCTACTGGCTGTAACGTTTGGGTCTAACTGTCTTAATGACCCAGCAGCCGCGTTACGCGGATTGGCAAATTTATCTTTTTTGGATAATTCTTGTGCTTGATTTAATAATAGAAAATCCTGTTTATTAATATAAACCTCGCCTCTTACTTCCAAAACTGCTGGAGCTCCAACTATTGTATGAGGAAAATTATTTATAGTCTTGATATTTTCAGTTATATCTTCTCCAATAAAACCATCACCTCTTGTCGCAGCTTTGGTGAGTATTCCATCCTCATAGGTAGCAGAAAAAGATAAACCATCTATTTTAGGTTCACAAAAAATAGGAGGAAAATTATCAAGTCGCAAAAAATTCTTTATTCTATTAATAAACTCTGATACATCTTCGTCATCAAAGGCATTACTAAGCGAAAACATCGGATTAATATGTGTTACTTTCGAAAATTTCTCTGCTGCAGAACTACCGATTTGTCTAGTTGGACTATTTGCCAACACCAGATGAGGAAATTTTTTTTCAAGTTCAAGATTTAAATTAAATAGTTGATCATACTCAGCATCAGAAATTAGAGGAGCATCTTCTTGGTGATAGGCTTTATTATATTCTTCTATCTTATTTGCCAGTTGTTTTAGTAAATTTTTTGCCTCTAATTCAGAAAAATGTTCAATATTGGTTGGAATATTTTGCATATATTAGTTGTTTAAATTGATTTACAAGGTTTTTTGGATTGCTTCGGAGGCTTACGCCTCCTCGCTAATAGCGGTTTTAGCTTCCAATGTCATTGCGAGACCACGCAAGTAGGTCGAAGCAATCTATTTCTAATTACTTTCCTGGATTGCCGTGTCGCCACTAAAGTGTCTCTGAGCCATGACGTTTTGTGATTTAACTTTTTTCCGTGAACGCTCACGATTTTTGGACAGAGCCATAGCTTCCTTCGAGATTAATTTGCTGTTGCCTTCCTTATCAAGCAACTAACATTATTATTTTGCTCATCAGAGATTTCCAATGCTGTTCTATAATGATAATCAGTAGCCTTAATATTTATCCCACGCATAATCAAAAATTTTGCCATATAATAATTGCCAGTTTCTGCAGCTTCATGCAAAAGAGTGTAATTATCATCCCCCCTTTTTTGAATGATTGAATAATTATCCAAAAAAGCCCTAAGAGTGAATAAATTATTTTTTCTAACCGCCTCAAACGCTCTATCTGTTGCATCATTTACTATACTATTAGTAATATGCACGTCTCTATTATAATTATCAATAAACCTATTTATTATCTTTCTTTGATTCTCTCTATGCTCACTATCATAAATTCTCTTAAATATTTGAATAAATGCATACATCGCCATTTGATTTAATCTTGCCTCTTCTGTAAGCTTTCCCAATACTATATCATCATCTGGCAAGAATAACATTTGTTTTTCATCTTCTATGAACAAAGCCATTTCCGGTGATATTTCTTTAATGGCACTAGCTACACTCTTAGTAACTGGAATAGCTTTATTCGGTTGTTTCTTATCTAGTTCTTTCTCTTCCTTGACTAAATTACTATCTTGCTTTGCGTCAATGTTACTAGACTCATCTGGCTGCTTATTCTTTTTTACAAAGACTGGTACAGGCGTTTGAGTTTGCGGTGTCTCAATAACTGGAGAATCCTTTGTAAGAATCGGAGTAATATCAGGTTTAGTCATTTTAGGTTCAGTATTTTCCTTAGGTAATGCTGGTATGATAGGATCAGCTGCTTGTGGCTCAGTAAGCTTTTTTTCTTGCGAAGAAGGCACTATATCTAGATTAGGCGTAACCACTTCTTTATTATCTTCACTACCTATTTGTGGCAACTCTACTCGACTTTTCTCTTTATCAGGCATAGTTACAGGCGGTACAATATTGGCAGTTGTTTCAGTTTCAGACTTATTATCATCAGACAGCGAATTTGTCTGATCTCCAGCTATCTGGGGTTTAGGCAAAATAGGTGACTCAACAGGCTTAATGGGCACAGTATCTTGACTCTCTATATTTTGATTTTCAGTTGATGGCAGGGTAGGAGAATTGTTGTTAATATTATTATTGTTTTTACTAGACTCATCTAGCTCAATTTTTTGAGGTGAAATTTTATCTAATTGATCCGATTCTTTTTGGTTATTTTTCTTTTTATCATCTAGAGTATTGTCTAGAATTGGTAATTTATTATTTCCTAAATCAATGAAAGAATCTGTCTCCCCTTCTTCTTTACTAGCTTCATTACTGGTATCTTGTGGTGTAGATGCTGGTTTTATTGATTCTGGTACTTGATTATCCGTTTTCTTGGAGTGCATAAATTGTTGTATTTCTTTCATTAAAGAATCTGTCTCTTGTGAATCTTCTTTGTGTTTATTCACTTTATCATTTTCTAATTGTGGCAATGTTGGAGACGGCAGGGGTGGTGGATCAGAATAAGCTCTATCTATAAACAAAAAAATAGTTATTAGAAGGGTTACTAAGAATTTTCTGTAACTTAATCTAGCTAATAATTTTAGAATGACGAAACTCCTACTCTCGTTTCCAAGAGATATATTAAAGTACATTAAAATTCTCACGTTATTTTATATTATTAGCTCACCTTACGCTAATTATAACATAATTTACTTCCTGCACTAAGTCATTTCTGATCATTTGCCAATAACTTTTGAATCTCTTTTTCTACTAATTGCTTTACTAATAAGGGTAAGTTTTTATCTAACCATTGGCTCAATTGTGGTCGTATCATCTCAACAACTAGCTCCTCTAACGTTTTACCCTTAGAGTTTGAAGCATTCATATTAATCTCTCGAGCTGTTTTTGAGAAATGTTGGAAAATCTTAGTAGTTTCTGCTGCAGATTTATCGGATATCAAGGATTCCTGCAATAATTCTTCTGCCAATTGACTATGTACATTATCCTCTTCTAGCTTATCTTCTTCATACCAAGCTACTTCTCCACCTACTATATTAGTCAATTCTAATATATCATCATCATTAGATTGGGGTTCACTACGATTATCAATCATCCCTTTAATTGATTTCAATATCTCTTCAATTGACATATCTTGGTTTTTTTTATGGTCTTTACTCATAATTAAAAACCTATAATAAGTTTTTTCTTAAGTCCTTTAAACTCATCTTCAGGAGTAAAATATTTAACTTTTAATTTCAAGCTTTTTGCAGTCAATTCCCCTAGTAAAGATTTTATTTGGTAAGCCGCTAAAATAGAGTCTCTGTATGCATCAACTTTTGATATCTTAGCATTATATAATTTCTCTTCAGCAGTTAAAACTTCTAAGATTGTTTTGGAACCAACAATTTCCTCCTGCATTATCCCATCATAAGCTATTTGAGCTGCTTCTACTCCTTGTGATGTGGCGATAATTTTAGATTTTGCTGCTTCAAATCCTTCCCAACTACCAATAGCACTTGCTCGTATTTGCTTTATTGTGTCATCAAGTTGAATAGCTGCACTCCTAGTACTATTTTTAGCTTTTCTAATTTTTGAATATTCGCTACCTCCATGAGAATAAATAGGTATGTTAACTGATAAAGTGGACGTAGTACTTCTGCTATTGATATTATTAGATATTGGAACCTCTGGGTTATGAATGGTTTTACCAGACTCAATTTTAAAATTTACCTTAGGCAGAAGTTCAGCCATTGCTGCTATTTGGGCAGCTTTATGGCTTCTAACACTATGTCTTGTACTGTCTATGCTAGGATTAACATTTACTGCCTTCTCTATTAAAGCATCTAATGAATTAGGTAAGTTGTCCGGCATAGGAGGCATAGCAATATCATCTGCTTCTATACCAAAAACTCGAATGAAGGTTGCTTTTGTTGCTTGATAATTAGCATATACGTTTAATCTATTAGTCTCAGCCACTGCAAGACTTGCCTTGGCACTAGCTAAATCTATTGATGTTGCTTCACCTAATTTTAGTTTTTCTTCAATGGTTGCTAATTGATGTTTGTTAGTTTTTAAACTAATTTCAGAAATCTCATATTTCTCTTTTGCATCATAACAATCGAGATAATTTTTTATTAAGCTTAAAATAACCTTCTGTTCTTCCGCATAATATTTAGCACGCGATGCTCTAAAAGCTGACTGAGCAGCTTTCAAATTTGCAACACTACTACCACCACTAAATATAGGCTGCTCTAATATTAAAGTGTTTTGTTGTGATTTTGTCTCTTTTTTAGGAGAATTAGGATCATATTGACTATTCGGTTTACTCTTACTAATGTTAGAGTTAATATTATAAGATATATTAGGCATAAAACCTGAGAAAGCTGCAGAAAACTGTTCAATCTCACTTAAAAAATTCTGTCTAATGATTTGTAATTCACCATTATTATTATACGCACTAGATAAAGCATCAGGTAAGTCAACAGCAAAAATCGAATAGTTGAACAAAATAATAATGACAAAATGTGTAAATTTATACATAGTTGATTTTCTAAATATGTTTATGTTAAAAAAATTTGCTAGCTTCTGCAACAAGTTAAAGATATCATTGTTCTAAAAATTGACCTATTGTGATAAAGCCAATATGTAACATATCAAAAACTAACCTTGAGAGCAACATAACAGTGTTAAACTATAATTTTTATTTGTATCATCTTTAAAAACAGATGGTAAATTATCAATTCAAAAATTTAAATATAAATAATTTATTATGCCTAATATATATTATCTCCTTGCAGAAAGTGCTTTACCTAGTATCTTATCAAACACTTCTATTGCTACTACTATAAAGCAGTTGAAATTTGATTCTATGAAAACGCTCAAAGCGTTTTCCAGTAACTTAAAGAGTGTAAAAAAAAGAGCTGGGTGTATATATGACATATTTATAGATTCAGATTCGAATGATCAACAACAAAATCGAGAAATAGCTGAATATTTCAAAGAAACAGTCGGCAGCTCCTTAGACGAATTAGACGAATACCTTAACGAACAAGAACAAACAAAAGAGGAAATGTCGTTTTTTGAAAGTACTTTCATTGAACAAATAATAAACATTCTTGAAAGTATTTTGCAATTTCAAAACAAATTAAATTCCTCGTATCCTGGAGCTTCAGAAAAGATCATTGATTTTTGCGGAAATCTATTAATTGCTTTAATATCTATACAAATGCCAGTAGTCGGCTTAATCCTCAAAGGAAGTGGCTTGTTAGATTCGGTAAAATCTTTTCTCAGTACGGAAAATCTAACAAAGACAATAGATAATTGGAAGGCAAAACTAGGAGTAGTTGAAGAAAAATTAGTAAAAATAGAAAAACATCCAGACCTTAAAGAAAAATACTGCAAAGCAAAACAAATTGCTGAAATAGCAGAAATAACAGGAGTTTCACCCGTAGCTGTAGCAGAATTAGGGTTGGATAGTGACTCTTTGAAAAAAATTAATAAATTGGTTGGACAAGATCTACAAGAAAAAGATTCTTTTAAAAAACTTATTGACTTATCTGAAGGAATCCCTTATACTAAGAAGAGTATAATTGAGGGTGTTGGTGTCCTACGTAATGGTGCGACTAAAATCCTTGGAGATATGCCAGATAAAGGGAAACATCTAAATAGTTTAATCGAACCAGAATTATGTGGTATAAAAGAAAATCTTCTCTCTACCTTAAATCCTAATAAAACTGTCATTGAGAAATTAGACTGTTGCTATAAAGCAACAAAAAATATATTTACTATCACATCCCAAACCCAAGAAGCAGTCAAATTAACACCCAACAGAGAAAAAATCACCACAGCTTTTGTAGATTTAGTTAAGGGCAAAACAAAAAATATTATCCCTGGACAGTTCTTGCAAGATCTTACGTCATTAAATGCTACTTTAAAACCGCTATCCAAACTAGTACAAATTGGTAATGCTATGAAAGTAGCACTTGGCAATAGTAGCAACAAAGTCCAAGGTGTAGTACGAGAAAGGTGACAAGTGTTACTCTCGTGAAATTTACTATTACCCATAAACATTTAGTCAGCAGGGACACACCACAGCTGTCGAAAGTCAGAAGAGGAAGCGGTTTTAGAAATCATCATGGCAGTTTAAAAGTTACGGGAAAATAACCGTGTCATTGTGAGGAGGCATGAGCCGACGAAGCAATTTTTGGTTACTTTTTGGATTGCTTCGTCGATCTAAGGTCTTCTCGCAATGACGGTTTTTCAATTATTGTTTTCTTAAGTTGACGCCTATGCACGTCGCTGTAAAGCAGTTCCTCGCTAATAGACGTTTGGCGAGCAGATTTTCTATTCATCTAATATGAATTGACTATATTATATAGTCAATATACTATATAACTTAATAATATAATTATAGGTCTATATGTCCAATAAAATAGCAATTAGCCAATTCAAAGCTCATTGTCTTGAAATTATTGATAAACTTCAGACTAATCAACAATCAATTATTATTACCAAAAGAGATAAGCCAATAGCAAAAATAGTTCCTTTAGATAAAACAAAACTATCGTTATTTGGAATGTTAAAGGGAAAGGCTGAAATTAAAGGCGATATACTTGAACCAATTGATGAAAGGTGGGACCCTAACCTATGACTAATCTAATAATCGTACTGGATACCCATGTTTTATTAAACTGCCTACATAAGTCAATCTAGTTAATGATGTTTTACTACCCAGCCTTACTTATTCCTTTGTTTATTCTGTCTCTCTATTTTAAATTTAGAAAGGCATTTTATATTGTTTCAATAATTTATCCAATAGTTGTTAGTATATTGTTAATTAACAACCAAAATGAGGCAGTAATTAATCTATATAATAATAGTTTTATTATTAATTTTAGTCATGAAAATAAATTAGTAGCACTTGCTTTTATGGTTGTAACGTTGGTAACTAACTTATATGCCATTAGCCAAAACAGAAAATTTGAGGTACTTATAGGTAGTCTATATTCAGCTACTTCCTTGATCTGTTTATTTGCTGGGGATTTTATCTCGATGTTTGTTTCTCTAGAAATGATGATGATATGTGCTGCTTTGTTAATTTTTTACGGCAATTATAAGAATAGTATTAAGGCTGCAAGACAGTATTTTCTTACACATCTTATCAGTGGTAGTCTTATCTTAATAGGGATTAGTTATATAATCACCAATAGTTCTAACACACAAATTATTTCTCTTACCCAGTTGATAGAAAACAGAGAGGCTTCTTTTATCTTTTATGTTCTAATACTTAGTGGTTGCTTAATTAATGTAGCGAGCATACCTTTCTCCGGATGGCTTGTTAATTGTTATCCATTTGCCTCGACTTCAGGGATGATATATTTAACTAGCTTTACTAGTAAAATATCGATAATTATACTACTTAAATTATTTAGTGGCTTAGAAATACTTAAATTCTTTGGATTATTAATGATTATATATGGTGGGGTTTATGCTTGTATAGAAGATAACATTAAAAGATTGGTATGTTATCTTACTGTTTCCCAGCTTGGATTTATGCTAATTGCTATTGGCACAAAATCTCAACAAGCAAATTTAGCAATTATAGTTTTTCTTTTTGTACATATATTGTACAAAACTTTATTTGGTCTATATGTTGCTATATTAATAGATAAAGGTAATATAGAGAATTGCTCTGAGATAAAAGGAATTTACTCATGGAGAAGCCCTTTATTGCTTGGTAGTTTAATAGTTAGTGTATTGTTCATTATAGCCTTACCGCCTCTTGCTAGTTTTGTTACCAAAATTGTTGTGACCAATGCTTTAGACCGGGATATTAATTATTATGCTATTTTCCTACTAAAGCTTATAACATGTGTAGCTCTATTTTCTACGGTTAAATACAAATCTTTAATTAGTAAATTGCATCCTAATTTAAATATTATAAGCAGACTTAGCTTATTTGTCATGTTATCGTTTATATTGGTAACTAGCTTATTTTTAGAGCAAGGCTTGAAATTAGTATGGTCATCTTATCCTGTTGAAATAATTGAGACAAATTGGTTGGATTTAGTAAAACAATTAGTGATAATACTAATAGGTATATTGCTTAGCATGGTCTTTAGTAAAAAGATTTCTAGGCATTCGACTGCTAACATAAATTTAGATTTATTTCAGTTTGTTGAAAATAATTTTCGTCGTATTTATTCTAAATATCACTTAGTGGAGCAGGAGTTTAATGATAAACTAGGGGCGGAATACCCTATTTTAAAAAAGGTAGAAAAAAGTGCTTTACGTAAGATAAAATCTTTGCATAATCAGTCAACAGGTTTGTTAGTAGTAATTATATTATTAATTACTTTTACCCTATTACTAATTAGCAAATAATTCTTGCGTCATTATCGGACTAGCTATACTAAACTTTCTGCATAAGTCAAAAATAGTTGAGGGATTTTTAGGAGAAACGAAGCCGAGCACCGCAGCGTACATAGACGTACGTGAGGAGCGGAGGCGAGTTTCGACGACAAAATCACCAACTAGATTGACTTATGCAGGAAGTTTACTGAAAAAATAATGAAAACAGCTATTAGTGGAACATAAAAATCTGCTATATATATAAGTTATGAACTAAAGGAGGATAAAATGAAGTTACCTATAGCTGATAAGATCTATTACAGTTTTTTATTGCACGGTCAAAAAATTACAGATGAATATAACTGGCTTAGAGATAGCGAATGGCCTAATGTTAGCGATAAAAAAATCATAGAATATTTACAGGCAGAAAATAAATATTCCGAGCAATTTTTTGATCCATTACAAAAAGAAAAAGATAAAATCTTTGAAGAGTTAAAAGGCAGAGTTAAACTGGCTGATCAGTCAACTTATGTAAAAAAAGA
This sequence comes from Rickettsia endosymbiont of Pseudomimeciton antennatum, assembly GCA_020881195.1. GTDB lineage: Bacteria > Pseudomonadota > Alphaproteobacteria > Rickettsiales > Rickettsiaceae > Tisiphia. Next base: position 22,389 of record JAJIYL010000025.1, read on the forward strand.
TAGTTATTATTATTATACTAGAACTGAAGAAAATACCGACTACCCAATATATTGTCGAAAAATGGGTTCAGTAGATGCTCCGGAAGAGATTATATTAGATGTTAATGCTGTTGCTAAAGATAATAAATTTACTGATGTAGGTCTAGTAGCAGTTTCTCCTGATCATATGTTACTAGCTTATAGTGTTGATTTTACCGGTGATGAACAATATACAATTAAGGTTTATAATTTAAAGACCAAAGAATATTTACCAGATGAAATACATAACGTTAGTTGCAATATAATTTGGCATGAATATCTGAAAGGGTTCTTTTATATGCCGATTAATGAGAATCTTCGTTGTGATAAATTAATGATTCACTTCCTAGATCATGTAATTTCCGATGATAAATTAGTACATCAGATAACAGATCCATTATATCAGTTGAACGTTAGTAAGTCATCCAGTCGACAATATATTTTCGTTGATGTCTCTGGTCATAATGAAAATGAAACATATGTTATAGCAATGTGTGATCATAGCTTTCAGTCTAAACTTATTAGAGCTTCAAAGGATGGGGTTTTTTACGATGTTGAGCATAATGGTGATAATTTTTATATTAACACCAATGAAGGGGCAAAAAACTTTCGCATAGTATTAGTAAATGTACATAATTTCCAAAATGATTTGTGGGAAAATAATTATATTCCAGAAGATGCAACTAGATATTTATCTGGCTTTGATATTACTAACAATTATTTAATAGTTAATTATCGTGATCAAGGATTACCGGTTATTAAAATAAAACATCTTAAAGAGCATAGTGAAAAAATTATTCACTTCCCAGATGCTTCTTTTACTGCCCTTGCCGCATCTACTAATTTTGATGAAGATGATATTAGAGTAAATTATTCTTCACTTGCTAGACCGAACACTACTTATAGTTATGATTTTAATAATGACCAACTGTCAATATTGAAAGTGCAAGAAATACCAAGTGGCTTTAACCCTGAAGAATATATGGTAGAAAGGATATTTGCTGATAATGATGGGGTTAAAGTACCAATTACTTTATTATATAAAAAATCGTTGTTTAAAAAGGATGGGAAGAATCCTTTATATTTATATGGTTATGGCTCATATGGTGTTAGCATACCAGTATCCTTTCGGAATACAGCTATTTCTCTGGTAAATCGTGGGTTTGTCTATGCTCTTGCCCATATTAGAGGTGGGGACGATCTCGGACATGATTGGTATAAAGCTGCCAAATTCCTCAATAAAAAAAGAACTTTTGACGATTTTATTGTTTCTGCTAAAGAGCTAATTAAAGAAAAATATACTAGCAAGGGTAATATAGTAGTTTGTGGTGGAAGTGCCGGGGGAATGTTAATTGGTGTGGTCATTAATGAGCAACCAGAATTATTTAAAGCAGCACTTGCCCATGTACCTTTTGTTGATGTATTAAATACTATGCTAGATGAAGAATTGCCATTAACCCCTAGTGAATTTAAGGAATGGGGCAATCCTAAAGAACTAAACTATTTTAACTATATTAAGTCCTATTCTCCGTATGATAATGTAAAAGCACAAAATTATCCGAGTCTATTTATCACTGCTGGCATCTCTGACCCTAGAGTTGGCTATTGGGAAGCAGCTAAATGGGCAGCAAAGATCCGGGCAACAAAAACAGATGATAATATATTATTGCTAAAAACTAATATGGATTCAGGGCATAAAGGCTCTTCTGGTCGTTTCGATTATCTAAAAGAAGCAGCCGATGATATAATATTTATATTTAGGATTTTTGATGTAATCAGATAGTATAGCTAACCGGATTGTGAGTGTTCACAGAAAAAAAGTTAAAGTACAAGACGTCTATTAGCGAGGAGTACACAATACTCAAACGTTATTGCGAGGAGCGACGATAGTAGCGACGAAGCAATCCATATGACAAGCTTCATGGATTGCCACGCTCACGTATGTTCGCTCGCAATGACATACGTACACTATTAACGGATTAGCTATACAATTAACAACTAAGTTTTTATAGGATTATTATAATGAGTTATTTAAAATCTTTTCTGCACCTAATATTATTAATATTTGTAATAAACCATACCGCTCAAGCTAGGTGGAGTAGGTATGAAGATGCCCCTATTGAGTTTAAATTTTATAACAAATATATTAATGTTAACCCAAATGGCACTTCTGAAACAATAATGGAAATGCAAGTAAAAATACTAAAAGAATCAGGACGTGAGGCTTTCTCCCAATATCGTTTGACTTATAATGAAAATAGTTCTGCAATTTCTATATTAGAAGCTAAAACTATTTATCACGGACAAGAATATACAGTTACTAAAAATATGATTGAGAATAAATCACTGGTCTACCCTGGTAAAGGTTTTGATCAACTAAAGCAAATAACCATATCATTTCCTAAAGCAGAACTTGGAGCAGAAATATACTTAAAATATAAGGAAGTTGAAACAAAAGTTCCTGTAGATAATTTTTATGGTACTAATTTATTTTACGGTGGGGGCGGTTATTGGCAAGCAAGTCATACTAAGATCAATTCTAAATTACCTCTAAACATTAAAGTAAACGATCCAAAAGGCGTATTAAAAGTTATTAAAGATGGTGAGAGTGATTTTCATTCAGCAGAGATTATCTTAGAAAAGCCTGTTTACGATGCCCTAACAAATGAACCAAACAATGGTATATTAAATATTAAGCATACTACTTGGGTATCCTTGTCAAGTTTAACCAAATGGCAAGATTTGGCTAAACAACTTGCTCCTGGATATTCTAATGTAATAGATCAACCGCTCCCTGCAATTTTCATGAATATAGCGGAATCTGCTGCAGACAAGAATACCGATGAAGAAAAAATTAATTTTGTTACTTCTGCATTAAATGAAAAAATTCAATATATGGGTGATTGGCGAACTGTATCAGGTCGTTTCTTCCCTAGAGATTTAGAAAAAATAGCTAGTTCTCAAATTGGCGATTGCAAAGATTTTTCTGCAAGTACTGCTGCTATCTTGCAAAAACTTGATTATAAGGTTCAACCTATTATAGTAATGCGAGGTATTACTAATTTTTCTAATCCAGATGCCTTACCTAACATGGAAAATTTTAATCATGCGATGCTTAAAGTAACTAACAAAAAAGGCAAAATATATTGGATTGATCCAACAAATCTTGTTAGTATGGCACAAGGAATTTTCCCAGATGTTGCTAATAAAATAGCATTGCTATTAGATACTCAAGAAGGCGGTTATACAAAGATTGCTGCTATACAGCCTGAAAATTCGCAAACCATATTACGCAATGAATTAGTTATACAAAATAATATTGTAAAAGCATCTGGTCAGGTTGACCTGAAAGGAGAAGCGGCATCAAACCTGGCTGGTCAAGGGTTATATGCTTCAACTGAACAGTTAAAGGATTTCACTTTCCGTATGTTGAGTGGAGAATATCTTAATGAAGAAGACAAGAAATTCTTAGAATTACCTGATCTTACTTCTCGTATTGTCAAAGATCTTACAATCAAATATGCCTTACAGCAAAGAAATAGAATTTCCAAAACAAATGTGGGGGCTGCTTTATCTTTAAGGGCTAGTAGATTGAATGATATAACCGATACATCTTTTGACCAAATATCAGATATTTTTATAGGGGTTCCTGAAACTAATAAGAAATATATGACTATCAAAAATATTATAGTTAAAGATTGTAAAAAATTAAACTTTGAGATTGATACTCCCTGGATATATGTAAATAGGTCATGTAAATATCAGAATAAAGATACTTTATTCACAGATATAATAACTATAAAAAAGAGCTTGATTACCCAGGAAGAATTAAAAACTTCTCAATATAAAAATCTTAAAACTAAGTTAGAAAATGAATTTGATCGAGTTGCCGTAATATTAGGTGAGTAACTAGGTGTGAGCGTTCACGGAAAAAAAGTTAAAGTACAAGACGTCTATTAGCGAGAAGGCTTAAGCCAAGAAGCAATCTAACCTCACAAGCGTCATTGCGAGGAGCTACTTTAGTAGCGACGAAGCAATCCATTTCTAATCACTTTTATGGATTGCCGCGTCGCCGCTTTGTGGTTCCTCGCTAATAGAATATGGTGTTTTTCCTACGGCTTCTAAGCTGTCCTGGATATACTGCTATAAAATCAATAATTGACAGTAGTTGGAGAATATAGTTAAATAAATTGAGATAAGAAAAATATAAATAAACAAACCAAAAAATAATTTAATTGGTAATGTAATTTTCCTGGAACCTTTTACTAACAAAAGAAATGAATAAATATTTAATAATATTAATATTATTAATATTGCCGCATAATTCATTTGCTCAACAGCAAATATCTAATTTTGTGACACCAGTTACTTATTTTGTCAATCATGTCAAACAACTAAATTTGCTTAAAAATTATTTAATTAAATATCGACAAGCAAGTATTATAGGTACCAGTGGTGTAGGGAAAACCCAACTTGCTAGAATGTATTCTTATGAAAATAAAAATAATTATGAACTCATTTGGTTTATTGACTGTAATTTAGATATTAATGAAGAACTATTAAAGCTAGTAAAAGCTATCAATAGCACTACTAAATCTAATTTAATACCAGAAGACATAAAATTAATACGAAAAGAAGTAATGAGCCATTTATCGAATCAAGATAAATGGTTACTGATATTTGATAATCTAAAGATAAATGAAAATAAGAAAGTTCAGGAGTTTGTTGATTGGGAACATAATGGGCATGTTATATTTTGCTCCCAAGATAGTGAAATATTACCTAATATAGTCAAAATGACTGCCTTTGAGAAAAGCGATGTCATTACTCTTGCTAATAATATTCTAGAAAATAATGATCCAAAAATAGTAAAATTCTTGAGCGAAGAATTTGCTGGTTATCCTATCCTGATAGTACAAGGTGCACAATTATTAAACAATGTACAAGGTTTAGATATAACAGAATATAAGCAAGAAATCCAACAATCAGTAGACAAAATTAAATTAAATATTATATTAGTTATCAATCAGTTAAAGCCAAGTGCAAAAGAACTGTTAAATAAAATAGCCTTAATAAATAATCAAGGCTTCTCGAAAGAGTTACTAAGTTTTATTATTGATGACAAAAACACTATTGATGAAGGTCTTTATCAATTGTCTAAATTTGCCTTAATATCTAACATTGACCCACATGAAACTAACCCTGTCTTTGAAATGCACGATGTTATTGCTCAAAAAATAGCTGAGATTAATGGCAATAGTAATAATAAAGCTTATTTAGAAGATATAGTCACTAAATTAGTTGGATGTGTGCCGAAGAGTGTGGTAAAAGCTCAACTCTTTAGAAAAACGAAAACTATGAGTGAAAATCTTGAGATTCTTGCTAGGAATGCTGAAAAATATAATGCAAATATATACAAACTTATGGCACTTAATTTGCAATTAATGCTTCAATATTATAATTCTCTTAATTATTCTAATCTAGAAAAAAAAGTTCAATGGTTCAATAAAGTTGAGCAAAAAGAAAAATTTAAATTACGGTTAATGAACAATGATGAAAAATATACATATGCAGATTACATATATTTAATAGGTGGGTATCATGTAAGTTATTTTAACTATAAAACAGCCATGGAATATTTTATAAAAGCAAAAGAAATATTTGAATATGTCAAAGGTTATGAACATTTAAAATGGAGTTTATTTTTTAATTTAGCAATATGTAATATTACATTAGGACAAATTCAAGAAGCAGAAGAAAACATTCAAATTATAGAAAAAATGTTTGATGAAGGTTTTACGGACAAAAGTGATATAGCTTGTATATATGCTGCTAAGGCATGGTCATTATTTGTACAAGGAAAATATATTGAATCATTAGAGCAAAATACTAAAACTATAGAAGCATATATTAAAAATGGCATAAATCCTGATGATCCATTTTTGATGACTGCTTATATATTTAAAGCAGAACTGTTGAACTATCTTAAAGAATACCAACAAGCATATACTCAACTTAAACAATTATATAATTTGTATAAATCTTCCCAAAAAGAGTCTCCTGAAATATTAGGTCGTATTTATACTGAAATGGCAAGAAGTGAATTAGGATGGGATAGTCTAGATCAAGCCTCAAATCATATTAACCAAGCTATCTCCATATTTTTAGCCGATGAGCGCAGAAATCCCAAAGGTGCAGATTATTTGGAAGACTCAAACCTAGCACTGAGCTACGTAGTGCAAGGTGATATCTTGTTTGCCCAAGATAGTATAAAAGAAGCTATAAAATCCTATAATAAAGCTTATACCATATATTATTACTTATATAGAGATAATCGTAAAAATGTGGCTCAAATGAGTTACTTATATAGTCAAGGAGCTAAAGCATCATGTAAAGCAAAAAACTTGCATAGTTATAAATTCTTTGGTAAACCACAAGTAAAGGAGTTCGGAATAAATCACCCAAATACTGCATCTATGTTTGAGTATTGTAAACAATATGATATGGATTTATGGGCGAAAGAAAAATAAATTAAGATATGTATAATTTTCTGCTTTAAATGATAGGATTCCTTTTATAAAATGAATGAATTACAACAACAAGCATCAGACCCCAAATATTCTGTTTGGGTCTCTGCTTCAGCTGGTACAGGCAAAACCAAAATCCTAACAGATAGAGTACTCAGATTACTAATTAATGGGACTCCATTTAACAAAATCTTATGCTTAACTTTCACTAATGCAGCTGCTCTTGAAATGCAGAGTAGAATTAGAAATAAACTTGCTAAATTTGCTGTAGAGGAAACTACTAAATTGACTAAAGAGTTAGGTTTATTACTTACTAGGGAGCCTTTAGAAAGTGAGGTGCAATATACCAAAACTTTATATTACAGGCTACTAAACTCTGAAGATGGGATTAACATTTATACTATTCATGCTTTTTGCCAAAAGATGCTTAAATTATTTCCTTTGGAAGCGAGTATCAATCCAGAATTTCAGATTCTTGACGATACTACAGCCTCAGGGGTTATTAACAAAATAAGAAACCAAATTTATTTAGATCCAACTTATAACGAGCTGATTAGTTTCTTTTTGACAAACTTCCATGAAGTAACTATCAATGATATTTTCTTTGAAATAATCCAGCAAAAGATTAAGTTTAAGAAATTATTTGCCAAGCAAATGGGTCATACAGGATACGATACATATAAATCAACTGACTCTATTTCCGAGCAATTGTCAAATCTTTATGACAAGGCTCGGCAATTACTGGCAAAATATTCAATAGCTATTAACCTAGATCAAGAAATTCAGCAATTTTTTCTTACTAAAGAATATACCAAGCGTAAGAATATATTGCCTAAATCCATAGCAACAAAATATCCAAAGTTATTGAATGAACTTGAATATATTCAAGAGAAAATTTTTCAGTTAGATCAACAGGCTAAAATGCAAGATATGGAGAATTACTCAAATTTGTTGCGTAATTTGGCAAAGATTTTTCTTGATAAATATGATTCCTACAAAACTGAACACAGCTTGCTTGATTATGATGATTTAATTTATTTGACACAATTATTATTAACAGATGATGCTACCAAAAGTTGGGTGTCATATAAACTTGATGGCGGGATTGAACACTTGCTTGTTGATGAAGCACAAGATACTAGCCCGGAACAATGGACCATTATCACTGCAATTATAGCAGAATTTTATTCTGCCACTAAGCATAAAAAAAGTACTATTTTTGTCGTAGGCGATGAAAAACAGTCAATTTTCAGCTTCCAAGGAGCAAATCTTAGCTCTTTTAGTTATGTTAATAAAAATTTGTATAAAAAATTCTCTGAGGCAAATAAGAATTTCAGAAATATTACTCTTGAATGGTCTTATAGATCTACCGAAAAAATTATCGATATTGTCTATCTAATTTTACAACAAATTAAAAACACTACCCCGCAATTATTTACCTCTGAGAATCCTAAAATTTTGCCATTTCGTCAGACTGATAAAGGTAGAGTCGAACTTTGGTCACTAGTTAAAGGTGAGAAAGAGAGTAAGTTATTTTGGTCTTTACCAGAAGAGCATAATGAATCAAAATCTGCTCAGCAAGTACTTGCGGAACAAATTGCTAGTTTCATAAAAAGTCAGATAGCAAGCCAGAGAATTCTACCTGCTACTAATTCCAAAATTAAAGAATCAGATTTTATGATTCTAGTACGCAAGAGAGATCAGTTAGTTTTCGAAATTATTAACTGTCTTAAGCAACATGGTTTACAAGTAGAAGATGTTGATCGAATCACTTTAGATAAAAGTTTGTCAGTACTAGACTTAATAGCCATAGCGAAATTTGTACTACTACCTCAAGATGATTTGAATTTGCTTAGTTTGTTAAAATCACCAATAATCGGCATGAGTGAACAAGAAATACAGCTAATTGCAATTTCTCGAGGCAAAAATTCTATTTGGGCATATCTACAAAATATACCAGAATATACCAATATATATAATAAACTATGTTATTTTTTACAAATATACAAAGTTGCCAATTGTGGGAATTTTTTCTCATTGATTGTCGATTGTTTGGATATTAGAAAAATTCTAGTTGAATCTAATGGATTTGATAGTAATGATGTAATAAATGAATTGATATATTTAAGTGCTAATTATGCCAATAATATCGATAGCTCACTCCAAAGCTTTGTTTATTGGTTTGAAAATAACAAAATTGACATTAAAAGGAACTTAGAATCGTCAAGTAAGATAAAAGTCATGACCGTCCATGCTTCTAAAGGGCTACAAGCACCTATTGTTATTCTATGTGATACTAGTTCAGTGCCAACTAATAACAATAAATTTATTTGGGATCAAGATGGTCAGATGTTCTCTGCCACTCAATCATCTAATAGCCCAGAGTTCTTTAAAGCCCTTAAGGAACAGGAGCAACAAAAAGATTTACAAGAATATATCAGACTACTTTATGTGGCAATGACCAGGGCAGAAGATCATTTAGTGATATGTGGTTATCAGTCAAATAGTAATAAGCTGCCACAAAATTGTTGGTATGAGTTAGTCTCTAGAGTAATGAATATGCATGGTAAGCTACATGAGAATGGGGTTATAGTCTATGAAACAACTAAAGAGTACGCAGATTATCTTCCTTATGAAAATAAGGAGGACATCGAAGAAAGTGACAATAGACTTCTTTCGAAACTCGCTTATGCTGAGGAATTTGAAGGAGACACGGAACGCAGAACCGCAGCTTACTCTAGCGTACGTGAGGATTCGAGTACCGCATCGACGCACAAATTACCAGCAGAAGTAGAGTTTCGAAAGAAGTCTAATGACCCAATAGCTGATAAGAAGTTGATAGAATGGCTACCAAATCTTTCTGTTATTAATAAAATCACCAAAGGTACCAAGCAAAATTATTCAGTTAATTCTCCTCTTATAGTTAATGATCATTTAGAATATGGCAGGATATTTCATAAAATTCTAGAAGATGCCGTAAAGATTAATGATTTTTCTAGTATGGACACCCACCCATTTATTGATGTATTACCAACAATTTTACAAGAGAAAATTCACAAAAATATTGATAAATTACTGAATAATGCAGAATTCATGACACTTATTTCTCAAGAACTAAAAACTGAGGTAACGGTAGGGATCGATCTAAATGATAATGTTAAGACAGGAAGAATTGATCTACTCGCCATTGATGCGAAGAAAATAACCATTATTGATTATAAATCCGATGCTAATCCACCTAAAAGCTGTCAATTAGTTAAGGAATCTTATATTGATCAGTTGAATTTTTACCGACATCTAGTAGCTAAGCTGTATCCTGATAATGAAATTATTTGCAAAATTTTATGGCTAGAAGATGGTAATTTCATGACTGTTAGTTGTATTAGTTAACCGTAAAGGTACCATCCATACTCTATGTATACTCAAATGATTTGAAGAATGGGGACAATAACAAGGGGTGAGCGAGCGGAGCGTAGTAAATCTACGTGAGTATGCGAATGCCCTGAAGTTTTACGGAGCCAATTCTTCAAAGCAGAAGAGCATACTAGGAGGCTGCCTGCAATAACTAAAGTAATGCTCTATTTGGTTCTTTTTGGCTGCGAATAAACATGATTTTCTTAAAATAGGTACACTATTCCTTCAAAAATCATATTTATTCTCGTCGAAAAATGGCTCAAAATATAATTAATTAGTTATCACAGGCAGCCTCCTAGAATTTTTGTTTATCGTTGCTAGCGGATCATAGTACCCTACATTTTTTTACTATTTTATCTGTCCTTGGGAAGAAATTGATTTTGTTGTTGCGGACAAGGGATACGATAATGGCAATATTAGAGATTTTATCAAATCAAAAAATGCTATTCCCGTTATTCCATATAAAGGAGTTTATTTGCCTAGTGACTCCAATTTAACACCAGAGGATTTTTATGATACCAAAATTTACCGCAAACGACATATTATTGAAAGGTTTTTTGGCAGACTCAAGGAAAATAAAAGGATTGCCATGCGTTTTGATAAGCTTGACTCCACCTTCCTCAGCTTTATCGCATTGGCTCTTGCTAAATTATTTTGTTAACAGTGCCATATCATGCCTTCTATGTGCTAAACTCATTGCTTCTTATCACCTATTTTTATTACTACAATTATAATAACACCGAATATCTAGATAGAGTTATACAGTTTTGCTACTAAGTATACCAAGCATAGCTATGTCATCACTAAACTCAACTACGTTATTAGAGAATAAAGACAATGATTATGGATTATGGTCATTTTTGGCATTATTATTAGCCCCATATTGAATATCGGGGCTATCTTGCCCAGATGGAGTTTTTGCCATCTTCGATACTTGCTCTAAACAGTTAAGTGCTTTCTGTGTATCTCCAAGTTTGAAGTGATATAAAGCTAGCTTACTCAAACAAAAAATAATATCCTGATGAATTTCATCTTTTTTATATAGGAGTGCCATCAACTCTAAACTTTTAGTGTGAAACTCTATACCCTTCTCATATAAGTCTTTATTTTTATAAGCATTCCATAGGCTATTTAGTGAAGCAACAACATCTAGGTTAGGTTCTTCATAGATGAGTTTCATTATCTTCATACTGTTAGGAGAATACTCTATAGCCAATTCATGTTGTCCCTCAAACCAATCAACATGCCATAGGTTATCTAGCGAAGCTGCAATATTTGGATGAGACATTTCGTAGGTGAGTTCCATAATCTTCAAAGCTTTAATATAGTACCTTATATTTTGATCATTGCTCCTGTATGGACCTACCCGATAATGCAAGAAAAAAATAATATATAACAGCAAAAAAATCGAATGCAGTCATGTATCCGGCTTATAGTTAATAAATCACTTTAAATTTACCCTATAGCCCTGATGGAATTCGCTGGCTTACAAA
>JAJIYL010000026.1 GCA_020881195.1 Rickettsia endosymbiont of Pseudomimeciton antennatum
AGATTTGAATAATTTGACTGAATGTAGTTTACTAGATGAAAGATTTTCTAGCAGTTATGGATTTACTCAAACAGAAGTTGATGAATTATTAACCAAAGTTCCACTTAAAACTAATCCAGAAGAAATTAAAAATTGGTATAATGGTTATAATTTTGGCGGAGAAATCATTTATAATCCATGGTCAATTATGCAATGCTTGGCAAGTAAGGGCAAGCTTGATCATTATTGGATTGACAGTGGCGGAACTCAGTGGATTGATCATGTATTGCTCTCAGATGAAATGCAAACAGATATTCAGGCTTTAGCTGCGGGTAAAACTATTACTTCTTCTATTACTAAATATATAAGTTTTGCTGATATCAACCAACCAGAAGGGCTATTTAGCTTGCTGTTATTTAGTGGTTATCTAAATCCTGCTACCAAGATACCAGAACAAGATATTTATGAGCTATCTATTCCTAATTATGAAGTAAAATATATTTACCAAAAAAGAATGCTACAATGGGTTACTAAACAAATAGAAATTGATAATTCGGGCTATTATTCTTTCGTTACTCTACTACTGGATGGTAGAATAAATGAGTTTAAAGAGCGTATGCAGGAGTTGCTACTTAATTCTACTAGTTTTCATCAAACAGGAACAAAGAAAGCAGAACTGTTTTATAATGGCTTTATGCTCGGTTTTGTTAATATGTTAGCTCCTAATTATATAATATCAAGTGAACAAGAATCAGGCGATGGTCGTCCAGATCTGATTATGATCCCGAAAGTGGGTAAAAATGATAAAGCCATGGTTATAGAGTATAAAATCGCTAAATCCTTAGAAGATCTAGCAGATATAGCTAAATCTGGTCTGCAACAAATTATTGACAGAAGATATGATAGTAAAATAAAAGAACATCAACATGTCAAGCAAATGCTCAAAATTTCACTGGCATTTTCTGGAAAAATATGGAGTTGCAATATGAGGTAACGAAGCTCTAATAATAGAGAGTAAGCGTTTGAATTACAAGCAATTTAGTATCTGATTGGGTTTTCGGAAATTGTCCACTACGCCCAGCCATTCGGCACAACTTGCTACCTTTTGCATTTCTGTGAATGGAAAAGCCAGAACGTAATGCAGTTTACAGCCTTCGAGTGTTAGGTTCGAAAATCTTTAAGTGTACAATCATTTTACAAACTTTTAACTGTCCATATTAATATAACACTTGCCAATTATCGTTGAATTTTACCTGTAATCCTCTATTAAGACTATATTTGTTTAGATGCAGAAAAACAACTATATCAGCAAATTACCAATAATTTACGACGTCAGCAATGGGAAACTAAAGGCTATGATTTATCGCCAGAAGCTTTATATATAGCAAGAAAGCAGCTAGAAGAAGGAAAACACATAAATCTCGATAATCCACAAGAGGCTAAATCTTTTTACCATGGCGATAATGAAAAATTTAATGATACTAACAATGCCACCCCTAATCTACAAGAGCATCTATCTTCCTTAGAAGTTGATATAGCCAATCTACCTGAACAAAAAAAGGTTACTTAATAAAACAATTTATTGATTTTCTAGGCTCTGTCAGAAGAGGCTAAACTACAAGGATATTTTAAACGAATTGAATCATTAAAACAGCTTAGTGTGTAACATCAGTTAATCAGTGGAACGTAGATTGAAACGCGATATTCCTCAAAATTATCAGGAAATTTATCCATCATCATAAAAGCCGGCTTTGTATCATCAATTTTTATTGTTGATTTATTAAGCCATGCACCATAAATATAGTGATAGGCTAACCCCATATTATTCAGTTTTCCAGTATAGTTGAACTTAGCATAACCACCGCCTGCAATAGTGATTTGCTCGAGCATAAAGTCTGTACTTAAGCAATTGATTCCCGCTGAAAAGTACACTTGATCTTCTGCGATCTCTCCATCATGGGGGTTATCATGACCAATGGCTACAAATGTGCCTGTAAAATCATCCCCGAGCACTTCTTCGTTCAAATATTCTTCCAGAGTTTTCCAAGCGAGTGGTGCACTCTCAAAGTATAATCCTTGTTTTGTTACAGCTTGGATTTTGAAGTCCTCAATTTCAATAATTTCAGGTTCTGTTAGCGATACGCATTCAAGCTCATTTACTATACTGACCTTGTTTCTTGCAAAGCTTGGACTGTAACCAAAATTTTTTTTAAAACTTCTGGTAAAAGCACTGGCATCCTCAAAGCCACTGCTTAGTGCAATTTCAAGAATAGAGTCTTCCTTATTTTTTAGTGACCTGAATGCTCTCTCCATTCTAAGACGTCTAATAAAGCTACCTGCTGAAAGCTCGGTTGCATCTAAAAATAACCTTTTTAAAGTTGAGACAGATATGCCAATATTTTTAGCAATCAATTCAAGATTGATAGGCTCATCTAAATTTTGATATATAAACTTTACCGCCTTGGTAAAGTTATTACTGTTAACGTATGTCATAATTAATACCTGATTTCTTTAGGATACTAATATACCATATTTAAGAGAGGCTTGCTGTGCAGAATAGTCCAAATCTACTTTTTATCCCTTTATCTACTCGACTTCTTACTCTTTTTCAAGCTATTTTACTCATTCACTCATCTACATGCGACAGAACCTTTACTACTAATGTTGAACTTCCTAAATTGGACACTGTTATGGCACAATTAATAAGCAATTTAAATCAAGTGGTAGTTATAATTGACACTAAGAAATCCTTAAGTAATAAAGTTGTGTAAGTAATTTATTAATTGGTATTAGTTTTGGTACAAGAAAAGTGAATATGAAAATTGTCTTAAGGTTTAATCCCTTGATCTAAGGGGGGTTCAAGGCTGCATCACCTCATCAGTTTAGAATCAATTCATTCTCTGTGAGTCGTATAAGTAAAGCCATAGAGACCCATTGCGAGAAAATTCGTACCTTCCCGCAAAGAACCCCTTAATGAGTATGATAATTATAATATAATCTGCTTAAAGCTTTAGCAGGAACTATGGGCAGTGACATTATTGATTTTGGCACAATAGTTACTTTAATCCAAAATGGTGGGGTGGATAAGGCAGAAGAGTTGCTTAAGAAATCCCTTCAAAAAAACATCCCAGGCAGAAATCTATTTTACCTACAACCGGCTTTGTGTGGTTTTCATGAATGTAATAGCTTGAATTGGTAAGAAAATTAAAATGTCCATGATAATTGAAAATGACGATAAGGCAAGCCCATTTGTAAAATGGGCAGGTGGGAAAAGAAGTTTAATAAAAGAATTATCGACTTAGAAATTATCAATAAAACACAAGGTGGATCAACTGCAAATAAAACTGAATTTACAACTTGGATGAACAAGCAAAATATTTAATAATAATTACACTTGAGTTACCTATCATAATGCCCCCACATTCTAAATATTTTTATAATTTTTTTATCCTCTAATATTTCATAAACCAATCTATGTTGTAAATTAATTCTTATTGAACCCTTTCCTATTAAATCACGATAAAGTCTTTTACTATTAGGGTGAATTGGATTAGTAGCTAACTCGTTACATAATTTTTGTGCTTTATCTATTAAATTAGCTGCTGTTAGTTTAGACTTATCAGCTAATGCTCTTTTGTCATATATTATAGTATAACTCATGACTTCCAAAATTCTTCATGGCTAATACATTCTTCTAGTGGTTCGTTACTAGATTCAAGTATTGATTCCACTAATTTAGGTACAGAATAAATAGCCAAAGTTTCTTGTAATCCTTCGTAGTCTTCTTCTGATATGATGACTGCATTGTTATGTTTTCCTTTTATATAGATTGGTTCATGTGTTTCGTTTGTCTTGTTAATCAGGGCAAATAGTTTCGCTCGTGCTTGAGTACTAGTGTAAATAGCCATAATATATTCTCATTAATTTATACTGAAAAGTGTACTATATTACGTACATTAAGTCAAGTTGATAATTTAACTTCTGTATTATTCCAATTTTGGATTAACGAAGTTAATCCAAAATTGGGGTTTTCAAGTATACTCAAATGATTTGGAGAATTGGAACGCAAAACAAGGGGTGAGCGAACGCAGCGTAGATGAGCTACGTGAGTACGCGAATACCCCGAAGTTTTGCGTAGCCAATTCTTCAAATCATTTGAGTATACCTTCTTCATCATCTTTTGGCAGAGCTTATCTTCAAAATTGCTAATCCCTAAAGTCCTATACTTACCTGGGCTTCTCTCCTTTGGTATCTTTACCTCTAGTATATTCCCGGTTTGTATACCATGTTCTTTAGTTTCTTAACCAATTCTCCGATATTTTCTGTAAGGTATTTATTTGATATTCTGTTGTTATCATAACATTTCCCTAAAAAGATCGATTCTACCCAGGATCTTTCGCTCCACAGACTTTCCTCTGCTTCAACGCTACTATGATCCATCCGACTTCCTATATCCCATCGCCATGCTCTTCGATCTCGGAGACCCTACTTATATCTACCTAATTACAGATGTAAATACAGCATAAAAATACATTTAATATTTGTTTGTAAATATAGAAAAAACTTTTGTCCAAAACGATTTCAGATAATATTAAACAAATTATTTTTGAAGTATCTAAAAACTCTTCTTTCTCAATCGATATCATAGAAACTGACCAAGACCATATTCACATGTTATTAAACATTACTCCTCAATTTGCTATTAGTTCTATTGTTAATCGGTTAAAATCAATATCTACATACAGAATATGGAAGTTACACTATGAATATTTAAAACAACAATTCTGGAAAGAAAATACTTTTTGGTCTCGATATATTGAAACTCAAAGTTGAGTAACGCCTTACATCCCATATGCTAAAGACAAATGGGTTTTACGACGTTTTTTAATAAAAACTTTTTGGATCGATATCTATTTTCAGATGACAAAAAGAAGGGATTTTGATTAAACTTAACCATATTTGTAAAAATTTCTGTAGATTAAATTTCCTATCTACTATGATTAGAATACGATAACGAAATTTTCCTGCTAATTTAGACATTAATGCACTAGATGGTCCGAGTATTCGTGCCGAACTTTTTGGAGCAATAGCAACTAAATTTTTAGATATTTCAAGTATTTTATACTCATTTTTCCCAGACAAAATTATCGATGCCATTTTAGTGAAAGGTGGCATATTCTCTGCTTGTCTTGTTTTAAGCTCATATTGTAAAAACTGATCTCCTCCATTTTTTATATAACTAAATATAGCATTATCTGGATAATAAGTTTGCATTAATACTACACCTTTTTTATCCTCTCTTCCTGCTCTACCTCCTACTTGGTGAAGTAATTGGTAATTACGTTCACTTGATCGTAAATCTCCACTACTAACAGTTCCAAGATCAGCATCAATAACACCTACTAAAGTAAGATTAGGAAAGTGATAACCTTTAGTAATCATCTGAGTACCAATCAAAATATCAATCTCTAAATGTTCCATCTTGTGCAGTAACTCGTGAATCATTTTAGGTTTTTGAGTATAATCTTTGCTAATTACAGCAATTTTACTATCAGGAAAAAAACTCCTAGTTTCTTCTTCAATCCTCTCAATCCCAGGACCACAGATAGTTAAAGAATCTTCTTCTAAACAATCTGGGCAATTAATATGAATCCTACTTTGGTAACCACAATGGTGACACTCAAGCTTTCTCGTGGATTTATGTACCACTAACCAAGCAGAACAATAATTGCAAGTAAAACGATAACCGCAAAGTTTACATAACATTAACGGAGCATACCCCCTACGATTTAGAAATAATAATATCTGCTCTTTGATTGCTAATTTTTTATGAATTGATTCTATTAACTTTGTAGATAAGTAAGAATTTTTTGGTAATTTTTCTTTCTTCATATCTACTATTTGAATTTCTGGTAAAGTTGCCTCCTGATAACGACTTGATAATTCAATTAATTGATACTTATTGGTACTTACATTGTAGATTGTTTCGATAGATGGAGTAGCTGAGCATAATACCACTTTTATTTCAGATAAACTTCCCCGCAATATTGCCACGTCACGAGCATTATATAATATACCTTCATCTTGCTTATAAGAATTGTCATGCTCCTCATCAATAATAATTAATCCAAGACTACTATATGGTAAAAATAGACTACTTCTAGCACCAATTATAACCTTGATTTCATTGTTCAGCAAACCTCTTAAAATCATCTTTTTCTGGGCTTTAGTAACCGTCGAGTTCCATATTATTGGATTAAAACCGAAACGTTCTATAAAACGATTTATAATTTGCTGACTTAAAGCAATTTCTGGCAACATTATCAATATTTGCTTACCTTGCCTCAAATATTCAGCTAACAAATGAAAATAAATTTCTGTTTTACCTGATCCGGTTATTCCCTTAATAATTGATGGTTTATCAGATTGATTTAATAGAGAAAGTGCCTCTTGTTGTTCTATTGAGAGAACTGGTAAAATAAAATCTCTTTTTAACTCTTGATGCTTTATTTTTATCGGTTGTTCAGCAACATCAATAGGTAAAACCAACTTAGTAATTGAACCAAGCTCTGCCATATAATAATCAGCAGCCCATTTAATTAGTGATAATATTTCCTGATTAAGCCTAAATTCAAGTGGTACTTTCTGTTTAATAGATTTGATTTTGCTAGCTTTTTCTGAAACCTCAATACCTAATTGCCAAACTATACCTGTCAATTCCTTATTTCTAAAAGGAACTACTACTAAATCTCCTATAGATAATTCTAATTCATTTGGAATTAAATAATCCAATGGAAAAAGATTAGCTAATGGTAATAATATCTTAGCAACTTGCATTAAAATTCATTTTCGTACTATTTTATCATACTTAACTATACACTAATTTTTCAATGCACTAATAGGTAATTGCATTAAAATTAATCAAATGGTTTAACAATAACCATAATAACCGCTATGATCATGAACAATGCAGGTACTTCATTAATAGTACGATAAAATTTCTCAGAATGATTATTTTTGCCGTTGATAAAATTCTTTCGCCATCTAGCTAATAAGCCATGAAAAATAGTTATACCTAAAACTGCTGTCATTTTCACGTAAAACCATGTTCCTAAAGCTACTAGCCCGTATATATGACTATTGATTATACCCAGAGTATAAGTGAGTATCATAGCTGGGTTCATAATGATTCTTAGTAATCTACTTTCCATTAACTGGAATATTTTATCAGTTTCACTACCTACTGCAACTCTGGAGTGATAAACGTATAATCTTGGCAAGTATAATAAACCTATCATCCAAGAAATTGCTGATATAAGGTGGAATGCTTTAAACCATAAATAATAACTAGCCATTAATGTTATCTCCCTCCATAAAAATTATAGTTAATTAATTAGTTTTTTAAATTACAAGGACACATAGTAAAATTATCAGGACATATTTTTTTGTTAATTGAACTACATATTAAATTTTTTGTTTCTTCACCATAATCAACTAAATTTGATACCATTTTAGCTAGACTATTAATGAATAACTTATTTATTCCTAGAGCAGGAGTCCTAATATATTCTATTTGGTATTCATCAGCAATTCTTCTATATTCAATATCTAATTCTACCAGTGTTTCAACATGCTCTGATACAAATGCTATTGGAACTATTATAAGAGATTTACTTTCTTTACCAGCTACTTTAATCTCATCCTCTGTATTAGGTTTTAACCACTCTATTGGACCAACACGACTTTGATAAGTTATTTTATAATCCAAATTATCTATATTAAGATTAGACACTAAATTTTCCACCGTTTTTTCAATCTGCCACTGATATGGATCTCCTGCTTTTATTATTTTTTTAGGCAATCCATGAGCTGAAAATAATATACGAAAAATCTCTTTGTTTTTCAACTTTTTTAACGATCTTTTTATTAATGATAAGTGAGATTTAATAAATTGATCATCCATTGGGTAGCAGCAAATAGTTTTAATTGGTATATTTGAATTTGAATATCTATTTTTCTGAAAAGAAGATATAAATTCTTTGATTGAAGATCCAGTAGTGGTACTCGAAAATTGTGGATATAATGGTAACAATATTATTTCTGAAGGGTTATACTCATTTATCCTTTTTACAGTTTCTTTGGAATTAGGGTAAAAATGACGCATTGCTATGAAAATTTTGAAGTCATCATTTATAGTAGTTTTTAATTTTTCTGTAATAGCATCTTTTTGAGATTCTGTTTCTTGTAAAATAGGTGACTTGTTACCTATTAGAGAATATATCTTTTGAGATTTTTTATTTCTAATAATTGATATTATCTTAGCAATAATAAATCTTAGAGGATTTGGTAAGTTAATAATTGCTCTATCATAAAATAAATTAAATAAAAATTTTTTGACTGAGTTTAAACTATTTGGTCCACCAAGATTAAAAAGTACAATGGCTATCTTTTTTTTAGAAATTTTAATATCTAAATTTTCTAACATAATTAACTAAAAATTCAACATTTTCGACTGGCGTATTTGGTAAAATACCATGTCCAAGATTAAATATAAAGTTTTTTTCTTTAAAATTTGAAATTATTTTATTTGCTTTTTCTGCAATAATTTCTTTATTAGTAAGCAGTATAAATGGATCTAGATTACCTTGCACAACAATTTTCTTACTCCATAACTTCATAGTGCTAACTGGCACAAATTGATCTACTCCAATAACATCCACTCCAGTATTATTAATATATTTTTCATATAAAAGTCCAGAACCTCTTGGAAAACCTATAACCGGTAAATGTGGAAATTGCTCTTTTAAAGATAATACTATTTTTTTTGTTGGTTGTATAACAAACTGGTTATATTCTTTTTCCTCTAATATCCCTGCCCATGAATCAAATAGCTGTACTAAGTCAGCCCCTGCTTTTACTTGTCCTATTAAATGAATAATAGTCTTCTCGGTAATAAAGTCTAGTAGTTCTTGTGCTAAATTATTATTTTCATAAATAAATTTTTTACTTGTCTCAAAATTTTGTTTACCTTTCCCTTCAAGTATATAAGTCATTACCGTCCATGGACTACCGGCGAAGCCTATTAATGCAGTATCGATTGGTAAACTTGCCTTAATTTTATTTATTATCTCATAAACTAAATTTAATTTTTTACCAGAATCTCCTCTAAAATATTTAAAATCCTCTTTTGATTGAAATTTGCGTAATATTGGTCCTATATTTTCTTCAAATTTTACATCCCAACCAAGTGCATTAGGTAAAACTAAAATATCAGAAAAAATTATAGCAGCATCAAAGTTATATCTTCTTATTGGCTGTAAAGTTATTTCTACAGCCTTGTTAACATCATAACATAGATCTAGGAAACCACTAACTGTTCTTCTTATTTTTTGATACTCAGGTAAATATCTGCCAGCTTGACGCATTAGCCAAATTGGTACAGAATTGTTATTATTCTTGAAAGTTTGTAAAAGTTGGTTCATAAAATAATCCATATTAATCTATATATTTATATATTATTTTTTTTAGTTGTTGTAGAAATTGTTGATATGTAGATATTTTATATAAACACTTAGTTATACACATTTTATTGTTATTAAATTACTAATAAGATACATTGATTATAATAGTTATTCACATAAATCATTGGATTATTTTTTTAGTGGATAATTATAGTAATATATGTGGTTAAAATGAGAAAACTTGAGAGATATTGGATATCTAGCATTTTACACACAAAATTATCCACAAAATTATTCTTTAAATTTTATAGGTTATTTATCTCTATAGATATGATATATATAGCTAATTGATGGTTGTTTTTAATATAGGTGTTGAAGTATGAATAAAAATTTATCCACAAAGAATGATGAACTATGAAAAAGCTAATTATTCATTTAGTTTCAGATTCTTCAGTGCAAACTGTTAAACATGCAGCTCATACGGCTTTGTTGCAATTTACTAAGATTGAGTCAAAATTATATCATTGGCCAATGCTAAGAAATGCAGAATTATTGAATGAGGTTTTAAGAAAAATTAAGATAAAGCCAGGCTTGGTATTATACACTGTTTTAGATCATGCACTAAGAAGAAAATTAACCAAATTTTGCTATGATTTAGAAATTCCTTGTATTTCTGTTGTAGGTAAAATTGTAGAAGAAATTTCAGTTTTTTTAGGGGTGGAAACAGAAGGGAATTTAGTTTATGATTATAAATTTGATGAAAGTTATTTTAATAAGATTCATGCTATTGATTATACATTTAGACATGATGATGGTCAGATGATTAATGAATTAGATGAAGCTGATATTATCCTGATTGGACCTTCCAGGACATCAAAAACTCCAACTTCCTTGTATTTAGCGTATAATGGATTTAAGACAGCAAACGTACCATATATACACAATTATCCATTTTTGGATATTTTAGGAAATGTAACAAGGCAATTTATAATTGGTTTAATTATTGATCCAGCTAGATTGGTTGAAATAAGAGAAACTAGAATGCATTCATTGCAGATGAGTGATAATACCAGCTATACTGATTTTAAAATAGTTAAAGAAGAATGTATGCAATTAAAACAAATTTGTGAACGACAAGGGTGGTCAATAATTGATGTTTCAAGAATATCTATAGAAGAAACTGCTTCTGTAATTATGAAGCTTTATTATGACCGAAGTAAGTCTGTTTTAACAAATAATATTAAACCGTCAAATTAATTTTTTCAGTTAAAGGATGAGTTTTGTACATTTTTCTGAATAGAGCTTTTAATAAATTTTTCCCTATTATTAATATTATTTAGTTCGTTCTTAAGATGTAATTTTTCTGCTTGCTGTTTAGCTTTGCTACAATAATCCAAAGCTTTGTTGAAATCTCCCTTGCTAAAATAAGCATCTGAATAAGTTATATAAAAAAACATTTTTGTTAGATTATCAGCCACTTGCTCGATTAAATTATTATATTTATTAAATTCTACTATTACTTTATCAACTTGACTTGTTAAAATAAGTAGTCTCCCATACAGTTCTATTGATCGTAAAAAGTCTCTAATGTTGTTAATTTCATTGAATAAAATTATGGCTTCTTGAGTTGATTTAATAGATTTTTCTATTTCTAGTTTATTTCTATCAATTTTATTTGTTTCTTTATTTTTGGTTAAGACAAGATTAGCTTTATGATACAATAATTTTGCCTTTAAACCTTTCATATCATTATCATTTATTGACTTACTTACTTTTATATTATTATACATGTCGATTGCTGTTTTTATTTTTTCTTCTGCCTTTTGATAATTACCAATCTTACAAAAATATGCTGAGTATATATATAGAATTTTACATTTTAACATTTCTAAACCGTCAGTTTTCTGCAAATATTTATTAACCTCATCAACTATCTTTAGAAATTTTTCATATTTCCCTTGATAAAAATAGACAGAAGAAATCATTAAATCCATTGCCGCAAGATCTTCATTATATTTATTCTTAAATTTAGTTTTAAATTGCTGACTAGTTTCAATAAGTTGCTGAAAAGAATTAGTTAGCTTAAACTCATACTCCTTATCTATAAAAAACCGCAATAATGATTCGAACCATCTTAAATTTAAGGTAGAACAAATGTTATTTTTACAGTCTAGCGACTGACGAAGTTGATGACGTAACACAGCTTGTACTAGGCGATGAATAGTAATATTATCATTATCATCATAGTTGATCATGGAATATTGCCATAATAGAGCAATATGCTTATTTAACGTTAATTGTGGAGACAATAAATGTGGGTATGTTGTTTGCAGCCAATTAAGCAATAATTTACGAGATATTTTATTTGGTGCTAGATAAGCACATACTGTTAAAAGCTCGATAGCTATGGGAGGTCCATTGTTGATTTTAGTATCTCTAATAATTGCCTCTAAACTAATGTTCCAGGTTATTGCTACTGGGTAATTATAGGTATTTGTTTCATCTAAAAAAGTGTTATCTGTTAGTAATTCTGTTTCATACTTTTTGTAAAGATCTAAATATTCTGGAATAGTGATATGTTTTTGCTTAATGTAAGCTCCAGCTTGTACCAATGCTAAGGGTAAATATCCTAAAACTCCAACTAATTCTTTTATAGCATTTTGTTCTTCTGCTATATTTCGCTGTATTAAAGTCTTAATTGTTTTGATAGCCTCCTCTTCTGTCATGATATCAATAGGTAATACTGAGAACTTTGTTGGCCAATAACGCTGACGAGTTGTTAAAATCACATATCCACCAGATTTTGGTAAAAATGGTTCAATTTCACGATAATTGTTTACGTTGTCATAAACTAAGAGCCATCCTGGGTTTTCAACTAGCCATTGTTTAACATAAGAAATAATGTTTTCTTTTGTATATATGACTTCTGCATGTCCTAATAACTTAGCAAATTCAACATATTTATTATATAAATGATCAATATTTTCTGCAAGAAACCAAACTTTAAGTGTATAAGGATGTTTTGCATGATTTATATATTGTAAAGCTAATTGTGTTTTTCCTATTCCGCCAAGTCCAGCACATGCAGTAATTGCTAAATTACTTGTTACATCGGCTGTATGATTGTGATGTAATTTATTATACAAATCCCTCAATAGTTTTTCTCTACCAATAAAAACATGATCTTGCCTAGGTATATTCCAACTAGTCAGATTCTTAGGAAATATTATTGGATCTTGTAGTTTAGACCATTGCACTTCTGCTTCTTGATTCTTAACTGTTTTTTCAATAGTTGGGCTAAATATTAAAAGATAAGTACTACAAATAATTAAAACCAATACACCAATTATTGGTAGGTAAATATTCTTAGTTTTATCTTGGATATTTTTATCTGTTAAATGAGATTGAGGAGAAACTGAATCGGTATTATTTGATATAATATTATTATATCTTTCACTAAACTTAAGAATAATGTTATCTACATTCATATTAGAAAAAATTCTTGCGATAATTTCTAAGAAAATAAAATAATATTGCTTGGATGGGGATATATCAATATATTCAAAATTAGCTTGTTTAGGTAAAAATTTTATATATTGTTCTTCTTGCGGTGTAAGGAAAAATACTTTAGAGATATCCTGATCATTAGACATAATAACAGAACTATTACCTTCCTGTTGTTTAGCTATATTAGCTTCATTTACCGCTAAAACATAGATGGTACATTGCCTTAATTGCTTTTTATATCTATGCTTGTCCTTGCCTAAAACTATAGGAGTATTATTAAGATATTCTCGCAATTCTACAAAAACTGTTATTCCTATAAGTTGTAAATCACTACGTATATTATTGATCAACAAGTTTAAATCATTGTTTCCTACCCTTTGCAAAACAAT
Source organism: Rickettsia endosymbiont of Pseudomimeciton antennatum (assembly GCA_020881195.1). Classification (GTDB taxonomy): domain Bacteria; phylum Pseudomonadota; class Alphaproteobacteria; order Rickettsiales; family Rickettsiaceae; genus Tisiphia. Next base: position 13,337 of record JAJIYL010000026.1, read on the forward strand.
AAAAAATGATATGTTATCAGATTTTGTTAATATTAATATTTCCTTCAAGACTTTTTTGAATTCTTGTTGAATTAATAAACTGAAGTAATAACTCTGTATTAGTTTGTATTTATCAGATTTTTCTATAAAGTTTATAATCCCCTCTCGGGCATTTGTTGATATTTTTCGTTTGATATTAGAAATATGACTTTCAATAGTTCTAGTTTCAAGCTGTTTATTCTCATTTGATAGAAAGTTAGCTATTCCTTTTGTGTTTTTCCCATGCATAATGCATGCTATTACATCTATTTCTCTTGATGTAAATCTGATATTGTTAATTGTTAGCAAATGTTTTTGATAAATCTCTTGAGGACATAGTAACCTCTCTTTTTTTTTCATAAAATTTAATTTATTTAAACTATTTATTTTTCTATAAAGTTAGAATTTTCTAACTATAAGATTATAGAACCATGCGATAAATACAAACATAATAATAAATAATAGAAAATTTCTCTAAATTATATCTATGTATTTTTACTTACGTATAATACTTACTGTTTTTTAAGAGTTGAAATAACCCTAAATTAGGTTTTAATAAAATTTTATTGAGTAGAATGAATTTAGCTTACATGTTACAACTTAAAGAGTATCAATTATGCAAAATACAAATACTAACGATTTACGCAATATCATAGATACTATTAGTATTAACCTGCATAAAAATGATATAGCAGCTGAAATACATTACAGACTAAAAGCCCCTTGTTCTGCTTTAAAGAAAATAGTAAGAAAGAGTATCTCTTTGAAGGAATTAACTGATCTAATTGCTTTTAGGGTTATAGTTGATAAACAAGAAGATTGTTATAAAGTATGGGATATTATTTATAATATCTATTCTGTTAATATAGAGAAGTCTAAAAACTATATTGATAATCCTAAAAATAATGGCTACCGTTCTTTACATGTCATAGTTGTAGCTGATATCTATGAATGTAATATAGAAATACAAATACGGAGCAAAGAGATGCATAATATAGCAGAATCTGGCACAGCAAACCATGATGAATACAAAAAGATGCAGGAAACAAAGTTAAAAAGGTTATTCTCTAATGGGAATCTTAACACAGTTGCTATTAATACTGAGATCAATAACGCATATAATATTTTTAGCAAGTTTAATTGGACTACACCAGAACTCATTGCCTATGAGCAGGCAATTGAAAGTCTTTATCATAATTTGCATGATATACAATTGAATAAAGTTGTTAAGTGACTCGTCTTACCATCCAAAATCTAAAAATTAAGAATAAATCAAAATTTAGAATCTTAACAGAAAAATTTTGTATAGAATTTGGTCAAGTAGTCCGCAGACTTGCCGCTTCCTTTCTAACAAAGAAGTTCTGTCGGGTAAAAACGCCTATAAATTTCTACTCAGAAAATAATATTTTTAGCTCTGCAAAATGCAGCCGAAAAATGGACCATGCCCATAAAGGATTAACTCTATTACATTATTATTAATCTACATACTATGGAAACTTCTTGCATTTCGAGTTTTAGGAACAATAATTGGTTTCTTGGATACTTCATTAATTTTATTTTGTAAGAACATTTGTAACTTTACGTTACCGCTAACATTAACATGTTCTGCTTTCCGTTGTGGTTTTACTATTCCGCCATCCTCACATGCTGTCTTATTTTCTGTTATTAATCTAACTGAAGCGATATTATGTTCTTTCTTTCCCGGATCAACTTGCTCAAGTGTCTTTCCTCTTTTATCTGCTATAGTCTCTGCTAATCTCTGCAACAGCTTTCTTTGTTCTTGAGGGGTTAATTCTTCTAATGTTGTTTCAATATAGTTCTTTTGTTTTTCAAATCTTTTACCTTCCAAATTTTTAGATAGCTCTCCTACCAATTGTGGAATATCCTTCTCACTTTTCTGAGTTGAAGGACGTATATGTTGTAAACTTGCCATGATACTTTCAGCCTTATCTCTAATGTCACTATTTATTAACACAGTTTGAGAGATTTTAGGGGCATATAGCTGCTGTTCTGTTGCTTTTTCCTCTATAGTAACTCTAACTTTTTCAGATATAGGAGGATATACAGGAATATCAACATTTAATATAACTGCTTCTTTGTTGACCATATTAGTAGGCTCCATATTTTCTTGCACTTTATACGGTTGTGCTTCTTTAACCTTCTGTCCAGATACAGACTCTATTCTCTCCTCTCTAGTAATTTGATGATCTTTAGAATATTCAGGAATATCAACTTTTAATACCACTTCCTCTCTTTTAACTATATCAAGAGCCACCATATTTTCTTGTTCGACAATATCAATAGGTACCATATTTTTTTGCACTCTATGTGGTTGTGTTTCTTCAATCTTCTGTCTAGAAGTTATAGTGAGATCCGGTGCTTCAATAGATGGCGAAATATCTACCCCCTGTCCTAGGTTTTTGGCAACTTCTTGCATCATTGCTTTATATTTCTCTTGCGTTACTGGCAAGGTATAGATTTGTCCGCCATGCTCTATATAGCCAACTGCGTCAGGATTATTTCCACTGAACTTCACTGGATGTGGCGAGCTAACCTCAATAAGTTTGCCATCATCATCGTAGTGAGCAGTAAAATATACAGCCTTACTTGCCGCAATATTTCTACCATTCTGATCTTTGACAGCTAACGATAAATGCATAGGACCATTCTGATTCTCAAGTGTTATAGGAAAATCTATCGTCCTGTAATTGTGAATTGCAACGTTAGTACCATCACTCTTTTGCACTGTATGAGGAGGATTTATTTTATGAGTTGCTTCTGCTAATGTGGCAATCTCATTATTGTTTGCATCTCGTACTACCTGTTTCCTAGTAGTAATACCACTAGCATTTTCTACAGTTCCATCCTGCCATTCCATAGTAGTGAATATACCAGCAAACTCCGTATGAACGTTTTTATAGCCAGCAATTTCGACTTGCTCTAGAGCCTGTTTTAAATCTTTATCCGTTTTCAGAAGTTCACTGATTGTTTCTTTATTTTGTTCATTTTCAAAGTACGCACGAAACTTATTTAGATCGTTAAGTTCTTCTTGTTTTACTATAGCATTCTTTACCAAAGCTGTAACTATTAGCTCCCTCTGCTTGGTTAATATCTGGGTTCTAATTGCTCGGGTTATAGGATCAATAGCTCGATTAGCAGCAGAAGAAACAGGAATGTCAACATCAGGAAAAGATTCATCTAATTCTATAGGCGGCTTTTCCATTTCTGGTTCTGACAAGAAAATGACGTCCTGAGCAAGTTTTTGGGGTTTGGTAGCAGCCACGATTGCCTGCAACTGCTCTTCATATTTTTGGAAAATTTTAGTAGATGCTTCATCATCCTGTATGGATTTTGCCAATTTTTCAGCAAATTTATCGAACACTATGGATTGTACTTCTATTGTTTCAGGCTCTTTTTCTCTGTTATATCTAATTGTTTCAGCAAATCCCTCTAATATGTTTTTTTTATCGTTAAAACTGATTGCACTGTCTTTTAAGGTTCTCTTTATGACTTCAAACAAAGACTGAGCTATAGATTCAGCTTTTTTATCATCTTTTTCTTTCTCAATTTTCTTTATTTCTGTAAGAAAATCTGCATTATACTCAAAATATTCTCTAGGATTTCTCTCTTTACCCATTGTTCCCACCCCATTTTTAAATTATAACTATAATTTTATGCTAGATAATATTCTTCTTTAAAGCAACTAGTTTATTTTAGAGTACCTAAAAGTAGGCTAATTACTTAAATTGTTTTAGATTGAAAATAAATAATATTGTATCATATAATTTAATTAGCACTAATAGCTATTTTTGACTAAATATTAATTAAAGGTATTATATGACCATATTTGAAATCTCAACAATAGAATGGTGGTTGATTGCCGGCGTTATTTGTATAATTATAGAATTTGCTAACATTCCAAATATTGGTTTTTTATTTTTGGGTCTAGGTGGAGTATCCAATGCGATAATATTAAATAATTATCCGTACCTTTTAAAATATCAGTATATAATTTTTGGTTTTGCTTCTTTTATGTGGCTGATTGTTTTATGGTACCCACTAAAATTTTATGTTTACAAGAAACATTGTAAGTACGAATATTCTGATATGTTTGGTAAAGAAGTACAAGTATATAGTAATGAACTCCTGGTAGGGGAGAAAGGTCAGGTATTGTGGTCAGGAACTATTATGAATGCCAAACTTAGTAAAGATGCTATAAAATCAGCACATAAAGGTGACACGTTACACATAGTAGAAATTGATGGTAATGTTCTTATATGTACTACAAAAAATTTGAAGAATTGATAAATTAGTTTACAAGTTTTAGGCTCTTATATCATTTAAAGATATAAGAGCCAAGTGAGATTTACAAAATGACTATTATTATCTACCTAATAGGGAAACCAGGGACTGGAAAGTATACTATAGCACAAGAAATAGCAAAGACTGGCTATAGCATATGTGATAACCAGCATATCAATAACCCTATTTTTTCACTACTAAATTATGATGGATTGACTCCTATTCCAGAATTTGCTTGGGATGCAATTGGGCGTATACGAGATAGTATTTTTAATTTTTTAAGCCAAGAAATTGTCAATAATTATGTTCTTACCAATTGTTTATATGAGGTTGAGGGTGATCATAAGCTTTTTAACCAAGTACAACAGCTAGCAGTAAATCGTAGATCAGTGTTTATTCCTGTAAAATTACTGATTTCACAAGAAGAGAATATTAAGCGAATTCAACAGCTAGATAGGCTACTTCGTTATAAATCAATCGATGTACAAGATGTTTATCCGGAATACCCATTAATTCAAATTTCTCATCCTAATTTATTTGAGTTTGATGTTACAAATCTTTCTGCTAGTGAGGCTGCAAGGAGAATTTTACAACATGTTAATAATTAACCTAAATCAATATAAACAAGTTATATCGAATTCAGCTGTATTAAGAGAAACAATCGAGGGTGTTCACGGTTTTTTTATTATTTTCTTGTGATGAATAAAAAATCTGCTTGCCAAGTGTCTATTAGCGAGGAGCCGCTTTGCGGCGATGCGGCAATCTAATGAATGTGGATTGCCACGACCACTACGTGGTTTCGCAATGACGAGTTATAGGTACATGCGTCATTGCGAGAAGGCGTAGCCGACGAAGCAATCCAAAAAATGACCAGGAATAGATTGCTTCTTGGCTTACCCCTTCTCGCAATGACGTTTTATAATTTAACTTTTTTTTCGTGAACACTTACAACTCAATACATGATTTTAATAATTAGAATCATGTATTGAAGTGCATTTCTTAAAGTTATTTTGTCATATTATTGAGTCCTAAATTATAAGTTTGTTATTTTATTCTCACTTGTCCTTTTTCTTTGCTAAGCTTAGTAACTTCTTTAAGTTCATCAAGTAATATTCTTATATACTTTTCTATTTCTTCTATATGAAAGGTTGCGTGCAAAACATGCTGTTCTTTCTTGCCAATTAAGATACTTAACTCTCTTAATTCTTTATGTAATAGAGTCACTTTATCTTGGTCTTTGAAATTATTATAGAAGCCCTGATTAATATTCTGGAGATTGTTACATATCACCCTAATACTGTACAGCCACTTGATAAAAGTTATGATCAACATCATTTCAATAATGGTTAAAATAATTGTAAAAATTGTTAATAGTTGATAAGTAATTTCATTACCCATTTTGTTGACATTCACGAAAAAAGCCATAGCAAGTACGGTGATTATAATGGTTAAACCTATTCCGAAATTAGTAATCTTCATATTTATACTCCAGATAGTTGATAATTTTATGTTATTACTTATTGTACAGCTATGTATCTACTTAAATGATTTGGATATGTTTCCTATATAAGACCTCCTTTATTTTTAATGCTATATATTTTATATAGTATCAAAAAATTTTAATGTGTAAAGTAGTTTAAATGAAAATGTCTATAACCAAGTTGTAGTTTCGACTGGCATTACTCCGTCTATACGTACCTCATGTACGCTGCCGTAGGCTTGCCCCTCATTTTTAACTCCAATCCTCCAAAATATTACAAGGATCCCTGCAGAAATGTCCTTAATGACATTGCATTATTAATTCAAACTGATTACCACCAGTAAGAATAATTTTTGTATTAGTGTTGTAAATAATTGGATCATTAACTCGTTCATGACCGAATCTATTTGTCTTAAATACTGGGATTTTTAAGGTAGCGGCAAAATCAGTAAGAACAGTAATGATAGTCTCATTATCACTTCCACAAGTCCCAAATATTATAGCGTTTATCCGATCTAATAGCCCTGCTTGTTTTAAATGATGTAAAGTACGATCTAGCTGGTATGGTTTTATATAAACATCTTCCAAAAAAAGTATCTTATCGGCTGTTTTTATTTGCCACGATGTGCCTATAGATGTTTGTACAATGGTTAGGTTACCGCCAGTAAGATTACCTGTAACGATTTTACTGGATTTTGCAGCAAGGTTTAGTGCTGATAATCCTTTAATTTTAGCTTGAGTCTCTTTGCCAGCAATTATTTTTGCTATTTTTATAAAATTTTGGCGATCTTTAGTTGGATTAAGTATTTCAATGATGCCATTACCATGAATTGTCTTCCATCCCCATTCTTGTGAAAAGAAAATATGTAAGGCTGTCATATCACTAAACCCTATAAAAAACTTCTCCTTTATCGGCTTCTTTAAGCGTTGTAAGTCAGGAATCAATTTTGCTGAACCATATCCCCCACGAAGTGTCCATATTACATCATTTGATTGATCAATTAGTGCTTTTTGCAAACACAATAACCTGGTCTGATCATCGGTAGAGTGGAATAAGCTTTTTCCTCCAAAACAATCATTTGGAATATTTAGTTTTAATGAAGCAATATTTCTCAAGTTAGATAATAATTCATTGCTTCCCCCTGAGGCAGGAGCAACAACAGTAATTTTTGTATCTTTCAATAAACTAGTAAATTCGGCATTATTTTTGTTGAAATCTGAACTAGAAAATGCTGATAACAACATGAAAATAACCGGTAGGAAGATTAGACTTCCTGCATAAGTCAATCTAGTTGGTGATTTTGTCGTCGAAACTCGCCTCCGCTCCTCACGTACGTCTATGTACGCTGCGGTACTCGGCTTCGTTTCTCCTAAAAATCCCTCAACTATCTTTGACTTATGCAGGAAGTCTATTGTACGCATTGTTAGGAGCCGAGTAGTCGAGACGATGCGGAGCGTGTATTTATTAGTATGTAAAAGGCAATTATTGAATTTCATCGAAATGTCCTATTTATGATATGGATGGTTTTCTATTATGGTCTGAGTCCGATATATCTGTTCTAATAATATTATTTTTGCCATTTGATGGGGCATAGTCATCTTTGAAAGGCTAAGATTGATATCGGCTTGTTCAAGGATAGATATATCTAAACCGAATGCACCACCAATAATAAATTGTATATTTTTGCCTGATTGCAAATTATTTGCTATTAATTTTGTAAATTCATGGCTATTATAACTTTGACCAATGATATTTAGTGCTATTTTACAGGATTTTTCTTCTAAAAATTCGTTAATTAATTTACCTTCAAATTGTTTAATTTGTTCAGCTGGTAATTTTTTTGAATAACAAATCTCTGTAGATTTCATATTATATTTTATCAATTTTTGATAATCTCTAGCAATTGGCTGGTAATAATTATTAAGTTTGCCAACGGAAATTATTTGTATTTGTCTCATTATTTATTATTGATTAATTAATTTAATTATACACCATAAAAGTTATGCACTAAGTAAAAGTTAGAAAATTATATTGACTTTTATATATTTTTAATTAAGATGTTAACAAGCTTTAATCTATACCTTAAGCAATTATGGCAACATGCCTGGCTGTCAATAAGAGACATAAAACTAACTTGGCACGGTTATCAAAAATAATTATTTTTATTTACCCACAAACTTATCCACAATTTATTTTACTTATTCGACAAATATCCTTTAATCAATTCTTCAGCAATGTGTACAGCATTTAAAGCTGCTCCTTTACGTAAATTATCGGCTGTAATCCATAAATTAATGGTATTTTTCTGACTATGATCCTGTCTAATTCGTGAGACATAGACAATATCCGTGCCTACTGCATCTTTAGGGGTAACATATTGTATTGCATCTAAATGACAATTAACCGCAATAGAATCTGATTCTTTGAGGATTTCTTGTGCTTCTTCAGCATCTATCGTCCCACTAAATTCAACATTAACTGAAATAGCATGACCAACAAACACCGGTACTCTAACACAAGTTACACTAGCTTTAGCATGTGATCCTATAATTTTTTCTAATTCCAGGGCAATCTTAGATTCTTCACTAGTAGAACCATCTTTATTAAAATCACCTATATGTGGGAATAAATTAAAAGCTATTTGTTGCGGAAAAGCTTTAGGAGCGATGTCATTAAAAACATATTTTGCCTTGGTCTGCTCATAAAGCTCTTCCATTCCTTTCTTGCCTGCTCCTGAAGTCGACTGATAGGTTGATATAACCATTCTGTTAATCTTTACGGCATTATCCAAAGGCTTTAACACGGTAGCTATAGGAGTAGCACAACAATTCGGATTAGCTATGATATTTTTAATAGTATAATCTTTTAGGCTTGCTAGATTAGCTTCTGGAACTACCAAAGGAACATTAGGATCAAGTCTAAAAAATGATGATTTATCGATAACTATGCAGCCTTGTTCGACAACCCTAGGTATATATTTCTGTGATATTTCTGATCCAGCTGAAAAAAAAGCAATATCGATTTTACTAAAATCTACACCATCTATATCAGATGTTTTTATAATCCCATCCCCAAAACTAATTTCTTTTCCTTTAGATTCAGTCGATGCTATAGCGTGGATATTATTAATTGGAAAACTTCTTTCAAATAAAATTTCTAAAGTTTCACGCCCAACATTACCTGTTGCACCAATCACTGCGATATTATATTTTTTTGTCATATTTACTTAACTTAATTAGTTATTGCAGGTAGCCTCCTAGTTATTAGATTGCTTCGTCGCTACTAATACCAATTCCCGAAATTAATTTATGTTGGTAATTTGTGCGTCGATCCGGTACTCGCATCCTCACGTACATTTAAGTACGCTGCGGTGCTGCGTTCCGTGTCTCCTACAAATTCCTCAACCTAAATTAATTTCGAGAACTG
>JAJIYL010000027.1 GCA_020881195.1 Rickettsia endosymbiont of Pseudomimeciton antennatum
ATAGGGTAAATTTAAAGTGATTTATTAACTATAAGCCGGATACATGACTGCATTCGATTTTTTTGCTGTTATATATTATTTTTTTCTTGCATTATCGGGTAGGTCCATACATGGATTGCTTCGACCATTACATGGTCTCGCTAATAGACGTATATGCATCACAAGCGTCATTGCGAGGAGGCGTGAGCCGACGAAGCAATCCACTATTCATTAGTTACTGTTGAGAATCTTTATCATTATCAAACGCAGCGGGTTTAATTCTGCCAACCATTTCATCTAGTGATACTTGGAAATAGTCTGCTAGGGCTACGGTGACTGCACTACCAAGAGTGTTTTTAGTATTATTTATAAAAATAAATATAGCCGTTTCACTAAAACCACAATTTTTTGCTAATTTATAAGGGTTTAAATTTTGTTCTTCTAGCTCTCTGCAAAGGAAATTCCTTAAATTAGTATTAACATCATCTAATGATATATTTAAAAACTCTTGTTTTTCTTTATGTGCTGATACGTAACTAGTTCTGCAAACAACTCTATCTATTGAACATTGAAAATAGTTTGCTATGCATAATAAAGTTTTAAGACCTATGTTACGATATTCAGCTTTAATGATTTTTCCTACAGTTGAAGGTGGAATGCCACTTTTTTGTACAAAATCTTTCCTTTTCAAGTGATTTTCCTTTAATTGTTGTTTAAGGAAAGCCTGTACTTGCTGAGAAAGAGTCATAAGTATTTTGAATCTAAGTTAGTATAAAAAATATCCTGAAAGAAAGGATATTTTTCTTGACACCCCAAAATAATTATATTAAACTCTAAAAATAGGATGAGACCAAAAAAAAGAGGCAAGTAGTAATTACTGACTAATTTTTTAAAACCAAAATAATATATTTTGGTTTAGCTATCCGATTAGTATTTAGCCTTGACGTCATTGCGAGCGAACGTACGTGAGTGTGGCAATCCACTATTCATTGGATTGCTTCGTCGGCTTACGCCTCCTCGCAATGACGGTGACGGCATAATGCTAATCAGGTTAGCTATAAGTCTCAAACTATAAAAGCCAATGTAACACCAAAGCGTTCAGCTTATTAATAAAGCTAAAACCTGGGTGTTAGATTTGGGAAAACTAGTAAGTACTCGAAAGTTTTGCGGCTGAAAGTACTTACTAGTGAAATCAATCCAATGGCATTGCTATTAAATTACAACCATTATTGAGGTGTTAATTATGATCATACACAAACCTCTTCAACTAGTCAAACTCTATTATTTTTGCAGTTTTATAACGTAAGTATTAGCAATACTAGCGTCATTGCGAGACCACATAGTGGTCGAAGCAATCCATTTTTAATCACTTTCTGGATTGCATCAATGCTACTATCGTCGCTCCTCGCAATGACGTTTTTATGCTGTTGTAATACTTATAGAATAAAAATTCTTGGGTACTATGGATCATAATCAATTAGTTACTTCCAACAACCTCCTAGTCTAAGAAAACTTTTTGAAGAGATCTTTTTGCTAAATTTTTTTCAGTAGAAAAGTCCTTATTTAAAGGAGTAATTTTGTTATTCAATAACCTTAATTGTAAGTAATCACTAATTGCCTGGGTAAATTTACTAATTTTATTCCGAAAGAAATGATCGGCTCCCTGGATGAGCTTATAGTCGACAGTTATATGTTTCTGCTTAGACAATTTACCTACCAGTTCAAGCACTGATTCTTCTGACACAATACTATCTTTGTCACCTTGTATTACAAAGCCGGAAATAGGGCATTGAGACAAGAAAGAAAAATCATATTTATTTACTGGTGGAGATACCATAATAAAATTATTAATCTCTGGTCTTCTCATGATAAGTTGCATGGCTACCCATGCTCCAAAAGAAAAGCCTGCTATTAAATTTATACTACCAGTAGGATTGTTCAGTTGTAACCAATCAAGTGCTGTTGCAGCATCAGTCATTTCGCCAACGCCATTATCAAACTCTCCTTGGGAACGTCCAACTCCCCGAAAATTAATTCTGAGTACTGTGAATCCATTAGCTACTAATGCTTTATAAACATTGTAAACCACTTTGTTATTCATAGTGCCACCGTAAAGTGGATGTGGATGTAATACTAAAGCAAGTGGAGCTTTAGAATCACTAGATTTAGTATATAGTCCTTCAATCCGACCGGCAGGACCGTTAAAAAAAACTTCAGCCATAATTATACACTATCATACATTACTTTATATCGATCACTAGGTTTTGTGAACAAAATTTTAATTGTCTAGGTTTTGAGTGTTTTTAAGCGAAAATTAATAAGATTTTTGCCGGAATAGTTAGTTCTATTTCAAAAAAATCTTATAATTTGCAGCTAAAAAGAGTCAAAATATAGTAATTTAAATTCTGTTCACAGAGCCTAAGACCAATCAGTAAAAATTATAGCATGCTACTTGATATATTTCAAGATAACTAAATATATTAATATGTCAATCGGGTTTGCTATATTTAATTTTACTAAATTTATAATAGGTTGTATTTTAATAAATTTAAACTATTAGTTACTAATTAAGTGAGAGTAACAATCATTTTTATATTCTTGTGTATAATCTCTATAGCAAATAAGGCTTATGGATCAGCTTGGTTAATTGACACAGGTAAGTATAGATATATGGCTACTACTAGCACGATTGATAAAAATTCTGAAAATATTAAGCAAATAAGAGCTGATCTTTTCCTACAAATTCAGCGTAAATTAGCATATTTAAAAGAGCGTATCAAGTTAGTTAATAATTCATCAGCTCTATATAATAAGTTATTTTACCAAATTCAATCTTTAGAACGTACTTCAAGAGAAATATCTTCATACCAAGACCAATTAATGAGAATTTTTGCTATCGAATATGGCGTTAATAACAACCAAAATTTAGGTATTCAATTGCTTTATAAAGAAAATAAATTTCAGGGAAGTAATGATATGAATTACCTGTCTAACAATAAAGAGATCGGTATATTTTATAAAATTAAGCTCTTTCAGGATGCTCATCGGGTAGTCTCAGTTCAGCCAAGAATATACATAACTCAAGACGGATGTGAGCAGCAATTTTCTTATGAATTATTATTGTTATCAGCCATATCCAAAAAAGTTCGGACAATTTCAGTATTTGCTGAAGGTATTTTGAGTTTTGGACAAAACCTAAATAGTCCATATGGCAAAAGAAGCCATTATAGTTTTTCAATGTCTAAGGGGGTTGAATTTCAAAATGGTATTATGTTAGTGAGCTTTACCAAATATTATAATAGAAGAAATTACGGCAATATTTATAATAAAACTTTATATAATCAACTTTCAGTTGCAAAAAAGATTAAATTTGGTAATCTAAAGAAGAATAGCTTAACAACACAAATAGGGTATTTTTTGGATAAAAGCCTGATTAAGCAACGTTATAAAATATCAGGAGTAATATTTTCAATATGGATGGATATATAAAGAACTTGAATACAGAATTTTTAGATAAATTATTAGATATCTTAGTAAAAGAACAACTAGTTACTGATTTGCAAATATCTCATATTAAGTGCAAATTAGTTGAAAATTCTGCTGAAAATGATTTTTTTAAGGTGATAATTGAGGAAGGAATTATTAATAATGAAATGATTATAGAAATTTTATATAAGTATAAATTATTGCCACTATTAAATACCCAAGAAACTCAGGTTAAGATTTACGATTACTCAAAAATTGATCAATATGTCAGAAATGGTTATTTCATTTATGAAAATGATAGAAATAATAAGATGCTTGCTATAAATGACCTAGCTTATTTAAGAAAATTATCAGCAATACATTATAACATACAAATTAAGTTGGTTAGAAAGAATGATTTCTATCAGCTGCTTGAACGAAATTTTAGTCATTTGAATATCATCAAATCCAAATATTTTCTTGAATTTATCTCATTATACATGATAGCAAAAAATGTCAATTACACTAAGTCAATTATCATATTTTTTGCGATATATTTTGCTATATTACTTAATTTTAAACATTTTTTTCATGCAATTAATATTATCTGTTATTTTTTACAAAATATTTTGAAAATTATACTATTTAACCAAGCAATAACTATGCCAAATACCATATTTAAAATTAGTGATATATACTCCAGCGATTCCCTACCTATTTATACTATCTTACTGCCGTTATATCAAGAATCAGGCAAACTAAAGTCAATAATTAGTTGTATCGCTAATATTAATTATCCTAAACATAAATTAGATGTCAAAATCATTGTTGAAGCAGATGATTATTTGATGATCAAGGAAAGCATCCTATATGAATTACCTTCTTATATACATTTGATTAAAGTGCCATTTAGTTTACCTAGAACTAAACCTAAAGCCCTTAATTATGCTATGCCATATTGTAAAGGAAAATATGTAGTAATATATGATGCGGAAGATAGACCTGATACTGATCAACTCCTTAAAGCAGTAATAGCCTTTGATGGCTTGCCGAAAGAATATGTGTGCTTGCAAGCTAAACTTAATTTTTATAACGAGAATGAAAATTTACTCACTAAGCTTTTTAGTATAGAATATTGTTTATGGTTTAAATATCTTCTAAAAGGCTTAAGTTTGATGAACTTACCGGTAACTCTTGGAGGAACTAGCAACCATTTTAAGGTTGATGCCTTACAAAAAATAGGCTTCTGGGATGCTTATAATGTTACTGAAGATGCTGATTTAGGAATTAGATTATATTCATTTGGTTATAAAGTTCATATGATCGATTCTTATACTTTAGAGGAATCACCTATAGATATTATCAGTTGGGTAAATCAAAGAGCTCGTTGGATAAAAGGATTTATCCAAACATTTTTGGTATTCCTTGCCCAAAAAGACAAATATAAAAAGTTTAAATTTTATCAAATAATTGCTATTTTCATTTTTATTGGTCTTTCTTCTTATGGTTTTTGTTGTTTACCATTACTAATGCTAACTATTAAAATCAATAAATTGCCTATAATTGATTATTTGTGGATAGTTAATAGTTTTTTTGCTTTTTCGTACCTTTATGGTAGTGCTTTTTTTATTTTACTGAGCAAAAAAGGAAAAATAACTAATTTTCGAATACTAGATATCACTGCCTTGTTGGTATGGCCTTTGTATTTTTTACTGCACACGGTAGCAAGCTACAAGGCTATTTGGCAGATTATTTTTACACCCTTCAAATGGGATAAAACGCAGCATGGGATTAGCACCTTAGACCTTGAATAGAGCTATATAACTAACTCGAATAGGTTTTTGATATTATTATAAGTTCCTAATAATATTTTGTTATTTATTATTATATATCAAATCTTAAACCAGCAGTTAAGTTGAGACCTTTGTAACTAATTTTAGATATTTCAGTATCTTTATATTTTTGGGATTTTGCTTTTCCATAATCTATCGAGCTACATACAATATCAATATTTACAGCTTTGCTTACATTGATAGCAGCACCAACAGTCAACTGATAAGCAAAATTATTGACCTTCTTAGTAGACATATAATCTCGTTGCGTTGGAATAGAATTTTCAGCACCTGGAGCAACGCAAGTCCATACCTCATCTATAGTTATTTTTTCTTTTACTTGAGCCATCCCAACACCTGCTCCCACAAATAATTTAACAATACTACCATCGTACAAATTAACATAACTATTAAGTAACAATGACATTACTCTACCTCTATGTTTTATTTTTTTAGTTACAGGTGTTTCGACATCTTTCTGCATTCCTAGTATAGTATAAGTCCTAGTAATAGTCTTGCTAATAGAACCGTTAAGTTCTGGATTAGCAAAATTAAATGTCACATCTGTTCTAACATTATCCATTACATAATAACCTACACCCAAATTAATAACCCCACCTCCTTTTCCTTTTTCTAGAGTGAAAATCTTATCTTTCACTTTACTTAATGCAAATAGACCAGCTTCTGCTTTTACATAAAGCTGTCCTTCACTTGCAACTGATATGCTAGAAGTCAATAGAACAACTGTTGCAACTGAAATTGACAATAATCTTTTCATATATCCTTCATTATTTAATTCCTTAATTATAACCTCAGTTTTGGATTAGAATTAAAAAATTCTAATCCAAAAACTGGTATACTCTTCTGCTTTGAAGAATTGGCTCCGCAAAACTTCGGGGCATTCGCGTACTCATGTACTAAATGTACACTCCGCTCGCTCACCCCTTGTTTTACGTTCCAATTCTTCAAATCATTTGAGTATAAAGCAATGGAAAAATGCATTCTTGAATCGGTTCTACGAATGCATTTTTATTATTTATTCCAATTTTGGATTAACTAAGTTAATCCGAAATTGGGGTTTATAACAAATTGGTATAGCAATTTTTGATTTTTTATACAATATAAATCTAAATAGCTTGACATATGAAGGTTAATAATATATAAGTTCCTAACCTGTATATTTTGTACAATAATCCTTAAGCAATTAAGGAAGAACTCTTGAATATTTTCAATTCATTAAAAAGTCATTCTTTAAATTGATATATATATTGAGTTTTTTTTTTGTCTTAGGGAACCCTTATTATGACTAGTATACAGTCAAATTCATTTAGCAGCAAATTCAGAACTATCTTTTGGCCTATCCATAATCATGAACTTGGAAAGTTCATACCAATGTGTGGTCTGATGTTCTGTGTCTTATTTAACCAAAACATATTAAGAATTTTAAAAGATAGTATTTTAATTTCAGAGATTAGTGCTGAAGTAGTCAGTTTCACTAAAGTTTATTGTGTAACACCTGCAGCGGCTCTATTCGTTATAATCTATGCTAAGATGCTTAATCATTATAGTTTTGAAAAGATTTATGGCTATTTAATTACTTTTTTTATTGGGTTCTTCATTCTTTTTGCTTTCATCATTTATCCGAATGTCCATATTTTCCATATTAGCCCAAATTCGCTAGAACAAAGTATGGGGAATTATCCTCATTTTAAATGGTATATAGCTTTAATTGGTAATTGGAGTTATGTGGTTTTTTACACATTATCTGAGCTTTGGCCAAATATCTTTTATGTTTTACTGTTCTGGCAGTTTGCTAATGAACTTACTACAACAGAAGAAGCAAAAAGATTTTACACTCTCTTTTCATTATTTGGCAATTCTGCTTTAATATTTGTTGGCTTTTTGATGTCAAACTTATCATCTGCTAACACTGTGGCTAAGTATTTTTTTACCGTTCCGAACAACAAAATTACATTGGTAAAAATATCAACAAGTTTCGTGGTAGTTGCGGCTGTTATATCATATTTACTTGTAAGATTTATTAGCAGAAATGTTTTTACAAATCCAACATTTTATGCAAAGGCTAAAGCTGGTAGATCGACTAAAGATGGCATGGGTTTAATAGAAAGTTTTAGATATATCATAAGATCAAAATATTTATGGTTAATGCTAATTTGCTCTGCTGCTTTTGGTTTATCAATAAATTTGGTAGAAGCAGTATGGAAAGCAAAAATTAAAGAATTATACCCCACTGTTAATAGTTATGCAGAATTCAACAGTCTTTATATTCTCTGGACTGGAGTTGCTATTATGGTAATGACTATAATAGGCAATAATATAATGCGTAGCCATAGCTGGTTTGTTGCTGCCGTAATTTCGCCAGTTATCGTTATGGTTACTGGAATATTGTTCTTTATTTTAATCGTATTTGACCACCAAGTATTATCCATATTTGACCATGCTATTCTTATGACTCCATTGGCTCTTGCAGTATCAATTGGGGCTTTACAAAATATTCTAGCAAAAGGTACTAAATATTCACTTTGGGATACTTCTAAAGAAATGTTATATATTCCTCTTGACAGAGAGTTAAAAACCAAAGGTAAAGCAGCTGTTGACGTCATTAGCTCAAAAGTTGGTAAATCTTCGAGTGGATTAATACAGTCAATTATTTTCACATTAGTACCAACAGCAACTTTTAGCTCTATTTCACCATTTTTAATGGGAGTATTTATCGTTGTTTGCATTGCATGGATTTACTCGGTAAGAAAAATATACTTTGAATATAAAAAAATTGCCTAACCCATAGCTAACCCGACTAATATTACACCAAATTCACGTGCCAAAAAGGTGAGCATTCATGGAAGAAAAGTTAAAGCACAAGACGTCTATTAGCGAGAAGGTGTAATACCAGTTCTCGAAATTAATTTAGGTTGAGGAATTTGTAGGAGACACGGAACGCAGCACCGCAGCGTACTTAAATGTACGTGAGGATGCGAGTACCGGATCGACGCACAAATTACCAACATAAATTAATTTCGGGAATTG
>JAJIYL010000028.1 GCA_020881195.1 Rickettsia endosymbiont of Pseudomimeciton antennatum
AATTCTTTTTGCAATATCTATACCAATTGTGGTAACTTCCATATGGACCTCCTTATTGTTGTTTAGGATTCATTTCCTATCCTAGAAGATTAGCATTTGCTTCTCATTCTGTATATAGGGTAGGTCCATACCATTATTTCTAATTACTTTCCTGGATTGCTTCGTTGACCTAACTCGCTCCTCGCAATGACGTTTCAGATACCAAGCATATCCCAAATTTTGTCAATTTTTTCAATGACTTCGTTAGTCATTTCTATTTTCTTACCCCAAGTTCTATTAGTCTCTGGGGATATTTTATTAGTTGCATCTATCCCCATTTTACTACCAAGTCCCGATACAGGTGATGCAAAATCAAGATAATCTATTGGTGAATTATCAATAAAAGTAGTATCTCTAGAAGGATCACTCCTAGTTGAGATTGCCCAAGCCACTTCCTTCCAGTCACGAATATCTATATCATCATCTACCACAATAATAAATTTGGTATACATGAATTGTCTTAAAAACGACCATACTCCCATCATTATTCTTTTTGCATGACCTGGATAGGCTTTGCGGATAGATATAATGGCAATTCTGTAAGAACAGCCTTCAGGTGGCAACCAAAAATCGACAATCTCTGGAAATTGTTGCTGAATTATAGGAATAAATATTTCATTTAATGCTACACCAAGTATAGATGGTTCATCTGGAGCTTTGCCAGTATAAGTACTTAAGTATATAGGTTGCCTTTTCATGGTAATAGTCTTAACGTTAAAAACTGGAAAATATTCAACGTCATTATAGTAACCTGTATGATCACCAAATGGTCCTTCTGGTAGATATTCATCAAAACTTACATGTCCCTCAATAACAATTTCGCTATGAGCAGGCACTTTCATATCTATACTGATGCAATTTACCAGTTCAATTGACTTACCTCTTAATAATCCAGCAAAATTATACTCAGACATATTATCAGGTAGCGGCATAACAGCAGCCATAGTTACAGCAGGATTTGCCCCAATAACCACTGCAGCAGGGAAAGGCTCTGGCGATGCTGATGACTGCCAACGTTTATGTTGCTGGGCTCCACCTCGCATTTTAAGCCAACGCATAATAAGTTTGTTACGCCCTACTATTTGCATTCGGTATATACCAAGGTTAAAATTATCTATCTTCTCTAGGCTAGGACCTTTAGTAACAACTATTGACCAAGTAATTAATGGTGAAATATCAAGAGGCCAACATGTTTGTATCGGTAATATATTAACATCAGGATCATCAATTATAACTTCTTGACAAGGAGCTTTTGATAATATTTTTGGCGACATAGCCAACATTCTTTTTGCCAATGGCAACATGGAAAAGGTCTCTTTAAAGGAAGAAGGTAGCTCTGGAGCTTTAAGAAAAGCTAGCAATTCACCGAATTTCCTTAAATCTTCTTTATGTTTCAAGCCAAGTCCCAAGGCGATTCGCTCAATACTAGCATATAAATTAGTTAGAACTGGCATATCAGACTTAGTTCCATCGTTTTTAATAACATTTTCAAACAGCAAAGCTGGACCATCTTTTATTAAAACTCTTCTACTGATTTCTGTTATTTCAAGATTAGATGATACTGGATAAGATATACGCTTAAGGAGCCCATTTTGCTCTAAGATTTTTAGGAATTGCGGTAAATCTTGGAAACTCATATAGTTCTACGGAAATATAAATATAGACTTAAAATAATAGCAATAATAATATTAGCATAACAAGCAAAGATAAAATTTAAATCTTTTGAAGCAAGATTTTGTAATTGAAAATGTAAATATGTAATAATTATGGCAGAAAGTGTGGTAATTATAATCTGTCTTAGACCAGATTTTTTATTATAAGGCTGTTGTAAAAAAACCGACAATGTTAAAAAAACCAGTACAAAATTATACATAGGCCAAATCAATCTTTGGTGTCCCTCAGCAATTAATTTAATCTTCCTCTGTTCTGATAAAATATTATTGGGTTTTAATAATTCATCAATATAATACTCATTGGTTTCCCGGTTATATTGCTCTTTTAACAATTTTTTACCATTATTACTAACTAATTCTACGGTTAGAATATCGAATAATAAATTATTTAAATTACCATTATGATCATATACCTGCCTAGCTCCATCTTTTAACTGAAAAGACGAGCTGTTATTATATATTTTAAACACCCCGGATCTAGAAAACAAGATTGCTTGATTATCGTGCTTGCGATTATCAAAAATGATCAAATTTTTCATAGTGCCATCAGGTAATTTTTTATCAAAATAAACTGTTATATCTTTAGAAATTGGATTAAATGTCTTCTCATCTAGAATATTGGATGCATAATTATTCCTCATAAAAATAAGATCTGATTTAAGCTTGCTATGAGATAATGGCAATAAACTAGTCGAAATATAATAAGCAAATAACGTAACTACCAGAGCTACAATCAATGCTGGACTAGCTAGTTGGATATTATTTAATCCCAAATTTTGCAAAATAATTATCTGACGTCTCTCACTCAAAGCATTATAAGTATAAATAATAGCAATAACAGTCGCAAAAGGTAATAACATAAACAACAAAGATGGAATAACTAAAATAATTAAATTTAAGAAATCC
Source organism: Rickettsia endosymbiont of Pseudomimeciton antennatum (assembly GCA_020881195.1). Classification (GTDB taxonomy): domain Bacteria; phylum Pseudomonadota; class Alphaproteobacteria; order Rickettsiales; family Rickettsiaceae; genus Tisiphia. Next base: position 2,619 of record JAJIYL010000028.1, read on the forward strand.
TGAGCTTTTATACCTTTGTCAATTAAGTACAACATCTTTAATACCTGAGTAATCCATACAAGGCTAGTGACCGAAAAAATAATTATTACCAAGGATGGTACTATATTTCTTATTATATAACGTTTATATATCAACATTCTGTAATCAATTTATAGTCTTTCAAAATATACTCATATGAGTTATCAGTGTCATTGCAAGGAGTACATAAGTCCACAGCCGTCATTGCGAGGAGACCGCAGGTCGACGAAGCAATCCATATGACAAGTTTCATGGATTGCCACGCTCACATACGTTCGCTCGCAATGACGGTGTATATGGAACCCAAACGTCATTGCGAGAAGGTGTGAGCCTAGAAGCAATCCATTTTTAGTTGATTTTATGGATTATTTCTTCTCCTCAAGGCTTTCTTCGCTAATAGACGTTAACCACATACGACTTTTAAACTCCCCTGTCTAAAACAACTTCCTCTTTTAACTTTCGACAGTTGTAGTCTATAACCTCTTATGCATAGTCATAAAACCTTGAGGCACAGGATTGTTCTCGACAAACTCTAAAATTTGTTTGGCATTTGCAAAAGCTGTTCTTGAAGTAGTATCAACTGTTAAATCATATTCTCGCAAACTACTTGCGTGAACTCTGTCTATTTGATCATTCGATAAACCTATAGCACGATCACAACGTAGAATTTCTCGTTCTTGCATCACTGAAAGATCACAGAAAACTCCAACAAAATAAACAATATACCCACTCAATATTTTTATGTAAGATTTGAGGCAGGAATCATCAAATAAGACTTCATCAATAATAATATTATTTCCTCGACTTGCAAGCAGATTGGCAAAATCTGACATTACACCAAAAAATTGTTCAGCTTTTGGTCCACTCTCAATCCGCATGGTTGGACCGCGATCGTTACTTCCTGACACAAAGGTAAAATATTCACTAGATACTTTATCATTATATGAGCATGGCATCATATTAATAAAACTATCTATACCAAAAGTAAGCCAAGAATCCTTACTTAAATGTTGTATTGATCTTGCGATAGATGTTTTACCGGCAGAACCGCATCCATTTAAAAATATAATCTTGCTCATATGGTCCTTTCTGATATTTGTCATTGCCACTATACTGCCCCCATTTGTCTAGGAGGCTGCCTGCGATAACAAAAGTAATTATATTTTAAGCTATTTTTCAGCGAAAATAAATATGATTCTTGAAGGGATAGTGTAGCTATTTCAAAAAAATCATGTTTATTTGTAGCTAGAAAGAGTCAAATATAGAATAATTTAAATCTTGTCAACAGAACCTAGAGGAATATAATAAAATTAGCTATAGTAATAAACTTACTATTACCCACATCTTTTAAAGCCATTATACTTGTACGTCATTGCGAGGAGGCGTAAGCCGACGAAGCAATCCAGATTTATTCTAATTGCGGAATGTTAGTCGGATTAGCTATAAAATGATTGACTCACTGGTAAGTTGATATAATATAAATTAAAACTTATAAAGGATATTGTTATGTTGACAAACTATTCATATCTAAAAGGAATTGTAGCACAGGATTTAGAAGATCGTACAAAACACACAGAGACTCATCATAATCTTATAGTACAAGCTAACAAGTTAGAATATCAAGTAAATATAGATACTCAGTCCGATTCGGTACCTAATGTTAAACTGTTCTATATCGATCAGTTTAGTAACGAGTTATTAACTAATTTAGATCAATTAGGAGATGAAGGATTATTTAGCTTGGATCATTTAACTCACGCCTATAGGCTTGATTATCTCCGCAGTGGAATTTTTCAAATAGATTATTTAAAAAATATGCAACCAAAATCATGGCAAGAGATATCAACTTTGCTAGACACACATATTACATGTGGTACCAAAATATGTATTCTAGGTAAGTCTTATGATGCTACTAAACTAGAGCAAGTAACATCTTATGGTTTTCAACTAAGAGAGGCAAATAATCAACTACCCCCTAGAGGTATACATGATATACATCTTAATCAGGGGGCCTCTGAACCACATAGTAAAGATAATGGCATTTATCAAGATGGAGCTATATTTATAGAAACTCCTAATAATACATTCAAAGGTTTTTTCTTTATGTTTGATAACCAGTCTTTAAATACTGATGATGAAGGTAATCCTATTGTATAAAGAAAGTGAACTAATATAAATAACAACAAGATCAAAAAAGAAAAATTTATATGAAAAATTATAGGATTGAAACCGATTCATTTGGAGAAATTAAAGTAGACGATCAGTCTTACTGGGGGGCAGGAACTCAAAGGTCTATTGAGAATTTTAAGATAGGCAATCAAAAGATGCCTATTCAATTGATTAAGGCACTAGCAATTTTAAAAAAATGTGCGGCAAAAATCAATAAAGAGTTAGGCGATCTTAAACCTGACATAGCAGAAGCAATAGATCAAGCGACCACTAGAATATTAGATGGGGAACTTGATGATCAATTTCCTTTAGTAGTATGGCAGACTGGTTCTGGTACTCAGACTAATATGAATATCAATGAGGTAATAGCCTCTATTGGTAATGAGCAATTAGTCGGCAAGAAGGGGGGTAAGTCACCAATTCACCCAAATGACCATGTAAATATGGCACAATCATCCAACGACTCGTTTCCAACTGCTATGCATATAGCAACTGTACTCGCTAGTAAACAACAATTAATTCCAGCATTAACTAATTTGCATTCGGCACTAAATACCAAAGCTACAGCTTGGAATAACATAGTTAAGATAGGGCGTACTCATTTGCAGGATGCCACACCAATAACGCTCGGGCAAGAATTCTCTGGTTATGTAACGCAAATAGCATATGCCATAGAACGAGTTGAGGAATCACTCAAAAGAGTATATTTTTTGGCACAAGGAGGAACTGCAGTAGGTACTGGTATTAATTGCCGTAAAGAATTTGCTGTAAAATTCTCTGATCAAGTTGCTGCATATACCAATTATCCTTTCAAAAGTGCTGCTAATAAATTTGAGGCATTAGCTACTCATGATGCATTAGTAGAATTTTCTGGTACTCTAAATACTATAGTTGGTAGTTTAATGAAAATTGCCAATGATATTAGGCTATTGGGATCAGGACCAAGATGTGGTTTTGGTGAACTACATTTACCAGAAAATGAGCCTGGTTCTTCAATTATGCCAGGTAAAGTCAACCCAACACAAATTGAGGCATTGACTATGGTTTGTGTGCAGGTCATGGGAAATAATCTTGCAGTAATTATATCCGGATCAAACGGTCATCTTGAGCTAAATACCTTTAAGCCTGTTATAATTTATAATATTTTGCAGTCAATAGAGTTAATTTCTTCTAGTATAAATAGTTTTGTTACGCATTGTATTGAAGGTTTAGAGCCAAATATAGAACGTATTAATAAGCTGAGAGAACAATCGCTAATGTTAGTAACAGCATTAAATCCACATATAGGTTATGATAATGCGGCAAAGGTTGCAAAAAAAGCCTATCAAGAAGGTATAACTTTAAGAGAAGCTGCTATAAAATTAAAATTTTTATCAGGTGATGAGTTTGATCGCTTAGTGGTAGCAAAAAATATGGTATAATTAGACTGATGCCCTTTATGAAATCTATTTTATACTAGAAATTTTTAGATTCTTTATTATACTAAAAACAATTCATATTTAACAGGTAAATTATTATTATGGCTTTACATCTCAAAGCACCAGAAAATATAATTCTTAAACCAATTATCACAGTATTTGGTGTTGGAGGAGCTGGCGGTAATGCAATAAATAATATGCTGCTTGCCAAATTACAAGGAGCTAACTTTGTTGTCGCGAATACTGACGCACAATCACTCGAACATTCTTTATGTGACAACAAAATACAGCTAGGGGTTGCTATTACTAAAGGTCTTGGAGCTGGTGCGTCTCCAGAAATAGGTGCTTTAGCGGCTGAAGAATCAGCTGACGAGATTAAGGGACATTTAGAAGGTAGCAATATGGTGTTTATCACCGCCGGTATGGGTGGAGGAACTGGTACAGGTGCTTCTCCGGTTGTGGCAAAGATCGCTAAGGAGCTGGGAATACTCACCGTCGGAGTGGTCACTAAGCCTTTCCATTTTGAAGGAAAACATAGAATTAAAACTGCTGAACAAGGTTTACTAGAGCTACAAAGATTTGTCGATACTTTGATAGTAATACCTAATCAAAATTTATTTCGTATAGCAAATGAGAGTACTACCTTTGCCGATGCCTTTAAAATGGCAGATGATGTATTACATGCCGGAGTTAGAGGAGTTACTGATTTAATGATCATGCCAGGTCTTATTAACCTAGATTTTGCCGACATTAGAACAGTGATGAGCGAAATGGGTAAAGCTATGATGGGTACAGGAGAAGCATCTGGTGAGGATAGGGCAGTTAAGGCAGCTGAAGCAGCTATCTCTAATCCACTACTAGATCATAACTCAATGCGTGGTGCTAGAGGAGTGTTAATTAACATTACTGGTGGTGCAGATATGACCTTATTTGAGGTTGATAGTGCCGCTAATAGAATTAGAGAAGAAGTAGGAGATAGTGATGCTAACATTATTTTTGGTTCGACGTTTAATCAAGAATTAAATGGCGTTATTCGAGTATCGGTAGTTGCTACTGGTATTGATGCTGATCAAGTCATAAGCAACAAATCCCAATCTATTGAATCAGTAACTAGTAGTCCTGCAAACTGTGAACAGATAGCTAATAACCCTAATTTAACAGAGACAATCATTTTAGAAGAAATCCCAGATTTTGCTCAATATGCCGGTGAGAAGGCTAATTTAGTGGATTCTGAAATACAACCTTTAAATTTAAGTGTTCAAGCAACATCAGTTAATATACCAAATCAGTCAGCTATAAGTAGTAAGGATGCCAAATCATCTTTACTCAGTAGAATGTGGAATTCATTAAGATCCAATACCACTCAAAATCAGGAACAAATAAAAAGCCATACTCCTCCAATTTCTCAGAAGAATGATATAGAGGTTGATATCCATGATATCCCAGCTTTTTTAAGGAAACCGAAATAATTTGTGAGCATTCACGGAAAAAAAGTTAAAGTACAAAACATCTATTAGCGAGGAGCCGTAAGTCGATGAGGCAATCTAATGAATGTGATTATAAATGGATTGCTTCGTCGCTACTAAAGTATCTCCTCGCAATGACATATATGCAGCCCAAGGGTCATTGCGAGCGAACGTACGTGAGCGTGGCAATCCATGCTTGTTATATGGATTCGTCGGTCTTATGACCTCCTCGCAATGACGCCTTGGGTAAGAGTACTCTCGTCATAATGACGTCTTGTATTTTATAGTCAATTGATGAGAAGTTGGTGACGTCGTCACTCGTCGCTCGCCTATTACTTATAGGCGTCGCTCCATCGCTCCTAGCCCCAAATTCTCCTGAATTGACTATAACTTTTTTTCCGTGAATGCTCACGTGGGAAAAATTCAAGTAAAAATGATCTTTTTTCTTGGAGGTATATAAACAGTTCTATCTTGGTCATTTATAGTGTGGTCATGCTGCATCTTTTCCATGACACCAATAAAATAATTACCATAAGGTATTAATTTTACTATTGCCCAATCATCCATAATAAATTGAGTAATTTTATCTACATCAGATTTATTTTCAGCGAAAGATATAATTTTTTGAGTAGGTGTTACCCTTGTCATAACATTATTTTTTTATTAAATTTTTATAAAAATGCATGTTTTACCTACGACTCGCATTTAACTGTAAAAGAGGTACGTAGGCGAATATCCCCGCAGGTATATTTGCGGTATCAATCCTTCAAAGCAGGAGAGTATACATATTTATTAAGTAATTGCAATTACTTAATCTTGGAATATTTATTATTCTTTTTCCATCTATTATGAAACCAGAACCATTGACCTGGGTTTTCTTTAACCCAATTACCTAAAATTTGGTTAATAGTAACCATTATGTTATAACAATCTGTTTTATTATTATTAGTTTTTTGTAATTCTATTGGCGGATGAATAATAATTTTAAAATAACTGTTATTACTATTAGTGCGAACCACTTGTAATGGTATAATTGGGTAGCTGAACTGTAAGGCAATTTTAGCAATTGCCTGAGCAGTCATAGCTGGCTGCCCTAAAAATGGCACTTCAATGCCATTGTTCATTTTTTGATCTACCAGCATGCCAATAGCATATCCTGATTTGATGGCAGATATTAGCTCTCTTGCACCCTTAGATCCTTTGGGAATTAGTTTTATATCACCTCTTGTACGTGTATTGTTAATTAGTTTATCAACATAAGGATTATTTAATCTGCGGTAGATAATAGCAAATTTAGGATAAAATTTATTGATAATTTTAAGGGCAAAATCCCAATTAGCAAAATGTCCGGTAAATAGTAAGAAAGGTTGGTGTAATCTCTGAAATTCTATTATATTCTCAAGCCCACTTATCTCTACCCTTCTAGATAATTCTTCCTCTGACATCTTATTAACATATGGAAATTCTCCTATAAAACTGCCAAAATTATCCCATACTTGATTGACGATTGCTTGAGAATTTATAGACCCTTCATTTGTGTATAGATTATTGCCAAGAATATTTTGAATATTTTCTCTTGCAACTTTATTGACTGGTAACAAAGGTCCTACCTTCCTTGCTAAATATCGACAAATATTTACAGATTTGTTAATACCCAATGCTCCTAGTATCTTTACTATTATTAAAACAAAAAAATACTCTAGTAGGTATTTAATATTTTTAAATAATTTTTTCATATATTAAATCTACTAATAATTGTTGATTATCTAATAATAAATGTACATCGCAACATATTATTGATAAGTCAGTATCACATATTCGTACGTAATCTTTTCTGGTTGTTATTAGAAGAGAGTTAGATTTTTTTGATTGCTCTTTTAAATATTCTAAATCTTCTGCAGAATATTGATGATGATCTGGGAAATTTTTATGACCAACTAACTGTAGTCCATAATTTTCTAATGTAGAGAGAAACCTTTCAGGGTTGCCTATACCACTAAATGCAAAATAGTTTTTTGTCTTGTCTATGTCTATAGATGGAACTATTTGAGCTTGTATACTCTTCTGCTTTGAAGAATTGCCTCCGTAAAACTTCGGGGCATTCGCGTACTCACGTAGGTTTACTACGCCTAGCACGCTCACCCCTTGTTTATTGTCCCCATTCTTCAAATCATTTGAGTATAGAAATGGATGTTCCTTATACAAGGGAAAAGAATTAATATTAGCAGACCCTACTGAAATAACTATATCAGCTTCATCAATAGCTTGTTTAGGATATTGACGTAAAGGACCAGCTGGAATTAAGAATTCATTGCCAAATAACCTATTAGTGTCAACTGATAGAATAACAATATCCTTATGAAAATTAGGATTCTGCATTGAATCATCTACTATAATCACCTTTGGCTTAATTTTTTCTATAAAAGAACCTATATCTTGAATTTTCTTTGCAGCAATGACTCTACCATATTTTAACAGCATTACTGCTTCATCCCCGACATCTGCTACTGTATGGTGTGCTTCAACTAGCAATGCCGTTTGAAGCTTACTGCCATAACCTTTACTGATAATTATAAAATCAATATTAACAGCCTTCAATAGCTTAGCAAGGAAGATCACTATTTGAGTTTTACCAGTACCTCCAATGCTTATATTACCAACGCAAATTACTTTGCAAGGAAATATTATCGGACGGGCTGTGATTCTTCTTAGATAACTAGCAAAAAGATATAACCAGCTTAACGGTAATAGTAAGTAGGCAATAATATTTTTAGTTTGCCAAAATTTAGGGTAAATAAGCCTGATCATAGTTATATTATAGTCAATTAACTTGAATTGGCAACGACGCGATTATAGCTAACCCGATTAGTATTTAGTCCTGGCGTCATTGCGAGGAGGTCATAAGACCGACGAAGCAATCCAAGAGAGTGGGTGAAATGGATTGCTTCGACCATGTACATGGTCTCGCAATGACGAAGTTTTAAGATATAAGAACCTAGTCAAGATAACTTAAGACCTATCATGGAAATTATCATAGTGGTAATAAAGAAAATTCGCATGGCAGAGTAGGGTTCATTAAAATACATTATTCCTACTACTACTGTTCCTACCGATCCGATACCAGTCCATATAAGATAAGCAGTACCAAGAGGTAGTTTATCCAGAGTTTTACTGAGACAAACAAAACTTAATATTGAAAAACCAATAAAAGCTATAATAGGTTTTATTTTAGTAAAACCATCTGACAACTTCAAGGATATAGAAAAACCTATTTCAAATAATCCGGCAAATATAAGGAGAATCCAAGTTGCTAGCATATAGTTTTACCTTTGTTTAATTTGTCCTGAAGATTTGCTATTTTGCAAAGATTTTTTACTAGGCAAGTTAGGCTGTACCTGAGTTTTTATTATATTTAATTTGTTATATTTTTGATTAGCTACAGACGTTATGCCATTATTTAATAGATGTTCTTTGGCAACATTATATTCTACTGATTGTTGTTTGGTCAAAAATTCTTTATTATTTTTTGACAAATTAGCTTTTAGAGTAGTAATTTTTTGTTCTTGCTCACTTATGGATTTATCAGCACTGAGAATCATTCCACCAATCTTCTCGCCTATTTTGGGAGCATATTCTATTGCTAGAATAGAAGCCGGAACTACCATAAAAGCAAATGTGGCACCAGCTGTTGCAACACTAATAGCTCCAACTGCTAAAACACTAATAGCAGTTATAATTTTGCTGGTTGCTTGTTTAAATATTTCCATTTTCTTATTATGTTTTGCTGCAACAGTTACTATTCTATTCATTTCCAATCTAACATTATCACCTACCTCTTGGGGGTTTTGATATTTTTTTACCGCATGCATTACCGTTGTATGAAATATTTCTGGTTCAACTTGGATAAAATTTGTTAATTCATAACTATTTTTTGCTGCCAACAAATCTTTTACCACTTGTTTTATTACTCCCCTTTCTTCAGAATTTGCCTCACCAAAATTTGTATTTATTATTGTATCAATTACTATATCTTCTGATTTGTTTAGAATATTATCTCTATCCTGGTAGTCTACTGGACTTGAAGAAATTGCTACCGAAAATAACATTAAAACTGTTGAGAAACTATCATCAGTAATAACCTTCTGACCAAAAAAAGCTCGTAATTTACCAATACAATTATTTATATGAACCTTAATTTCAGGTGTTGATTTAAGTCTAATTTCGTAATCAATAGCTATTATATTAGCAAGTGTTAAACATGCTTGTTTTGTTATATTATTAATTAACTCTTCACATATGCTTTTTCTGCATATAGAAATATTTGTACTGTTGAAGATGTCCATAATCTTATTTATTTGCTGTTATTTCTCTTATACGCATATTAAGTTTTGTAAAGATCATATCAGGTGTTCTTTCTGTTGATAGTTTATAAATAACCTTGGGCTCTAATACATCTTCTTTTTTTACGTCTATAGATAGTACAATAGTATTTTCCGGCATACAAGAGTATATTTCTTTTATAATTGTCAAGAATGTTATAAAATCTTTAGTAGCGAATCTTATATAAACATCATAGTTCTTTATTCTTATAGTATCTTGCCTTGTACCCACCTCTGATCTAACACCACTTAAGAATTCTTGTTTAATCTTTATAGTAATAGGTTCGTTTAGGTTGTATTTTTTTGACAAGCTATCAATTTCCGTTATTAATCTTGCTCGCTCTAAACAACTTTGTTTAGCAGAAATAGATAATAATTTCGAATATCTTGCATATGTTTCTAGTATTTTGTTTTTTGAATTTATTATAGAATATAGCTTTAACGTTTCTTGAGCTAGCAATTCTTCGGTGTTGTGATTTTTGGCAATCGACTCTATATAATCTTTATTAAGACTTTGCAACAACCATAAAATCGTAGAAATACACAGACCATACATAACAAACTTAAAAAATATAACATTTTTTAGATGAATAACAAAACTTTTAAGCATCTTTTATCCTTTTTTACAGAGTGTCTTGTCCTAATGAATATTTAGACAATGAGTTAGATAGGATGTGTAAGTCTTTTAAAGAATAGATAATTAAATCTACCTAGGAGGCTGCCTGCGATAACTAATTAACTCATCTTACGCATACCCCCATGGCAGTTTAAAAGTTACGGAAAAATAACCGTGTCATTGCGAGGAGGCATGAGCCGACGAAGCAATCCATTTTTGGTTACTTTTATGGATTGCTTCGTCGACCTACGGTCTTCCTCGCTAATAGAGTCAAGCTATTTTCCCTATGACTTTTAAATGCCATGCGTAGGATGATTAATTAATTACATATTATATAAACAAAATTGATAAATTGGTAGGAAAAAAATCTATTCTCTAGTTTTTGTAGACATAAGACTCACTTTAATTATACCCCTCTTGTTAGGTATTATTATTATCAACAAAAATTAACTGATATTTACTATAGACCTCAGTTTTGGATTAGAATTTTTAAATTCTAATCCAAAACTGAGGTTTATTGCACACGATTACCACATATTCTTCTTGACTTGAAAGACAAAAAACTTTATTATACAGGTCTGACCAAGGAATAAGTAGGTTAGAGCCTTATATGGCAGTCATTTCTAAAATTTTTTCGTATCTCTCTATAACTCACAATACATCACCCACCTCAAAATTAACAAATAGATTGTCGGAATATGTTTTTCCTATCGAAAGGCAGGAATTATCTAAATTTCTATATGTAACATTATTGATGTTTTGTATTTTATTTATACAAAATATTATCAGAGCCTTAAAAGATAGTCTGATTAATACCATGATTGGTACCGAAACTGTATCATTTCTTAAATTTTGGGGGGTTCTACCTTCGGCATTTCTGCTATCGATAATCTATGTGAAATTAGTAAATAAGATGAAGGGTGAATATATCTTCTACCTTATATTGTCAATTTTCTTACTATTTTTTGCCGTATTTGCCTTTTATATTTTCCCTAATCATCTAGCATTTCATTTGAGTAGTGAGCATGCTGGCATTTTAATAAAATCTTATCCGAATTTGAAATGGTTTATATTACTTTTATCTAATTGGAGTTTCTCTCTGTTCTATATTATAGCAGAATTATGGCCGAGCGTAATATTTGCATTACTTTTTTGGCAATTTGTTAATAATATAACCTCTGTGGAACAATCGAAAAGATTCTACCCTTTATTTGGTCTTTTTGCTCAGACAGGACTTTACATATCAGGTAAGTTTCTAGAAAATTTATCTTATTTAAATCAATTTTTAATTAAAAAGTTTGACTTACAACATACAGAGTCCGAACTTTCAGTACAAATTATATTAGGCTGCGTACTGGTATTTGGCTCAATAGCATTGGCAACTTTTTGGATACTGAACCATAAAATATTAGATAAAGAGCAGGTAGAAAAATTGCAATTTTATGTCAAGAAACGATCGCTAACTCTTACAGAAAGTTTTAAAATGGTTATTGCTTCAAGATATATTAGGCTAATTGCTACACTGCTTGTCTGTTATGGCATAGCTATAAATTTAGTTGAAGGACCTTGGAAAGCATCAGTTTCAAAGATTTATAAAACACCTACGGAATTTGCTGCTTTTGTTGGCAATTATCTAAGTATCACTGGCATATTTACCATTTTATTTGTTCTTCTTGGCTCTAATATTGTAAGAAGGTTGGGCTGGTTTACCGCAGCAATTATAACACCAATAATGGTCTTTATAACTGGCATGCTATTTTTCTTAGTATCTAACTTTGATGGGTTTTCTGCCATAATAGTGGTTAGCTTTATGATAACTGATCCTTCTTTGATTGCTATTACAATGGGACTAGTCAACAATGCTCTAAGTAAATCAAGTAAATATACTTTATTTGATTCTACAAAAGAAATGTCATATGTTCCTCTGGATACCGAACTTAAGACAAAAGGTAAGGCAGCTGCTGACGTAATTGGTACTAAGCTTGGAAAGTCAACAAGTGCTCTTCTTCAGTCTTTAATATTTATTATTTTGCCTTGTGCAACTTATCAATCTATTTCTATATATTTAATGATAGTATTTGGTATAATCTGTATCATATGGATTTGGGTGATCAGAGAATTAAATAAAGAATACACTAAGCTCTGTAAGGGTTTCTAATTGATCTATATTTTGAGGTAATAATGAAAAAAATAACTTTATTTTTAAATATTTTATTATTACTTAGTACTTCAGCACTGGCAGAGACAAAATGCTTTTTAGCTAAAGAAAATAATAAAATCATCAAACAACAAGGTGATTGTAAATCACGTCATGCTCCTTGCTCTACGTTCAAAATTGCCATTAGTCTGATGGGATATAACGAAGGATTACTGATTGATGAAACTCATCCTGAGTTACCATTTAAAAAAGGTTATATAGATTGGCTTGATAGATGGAAACAACCTCATAATCCCAGTCTTTGGATGAAGAATAGTTGTGTGTGGTATTCGCAAATTTTAACGCAAAAACTTGGGATGAGTAAATTCCAAGAATATGTTACAAAATTTAACTATGGAAGTCAGGATGTTTCAGGTGATAAAGGTAAGAATAATGGATTAACAAACTCATGGCTATCTAGTTCATTGGAGATTTCACCTGAAGAGCAGATCGTATTTTTACAAAATCTTCTTGATAATAAGCTACCAGTAAGTTTGAAATCTCATGAAATGACAAAAAATATCCTCTTTGTAGAGGATTTGCCAGGGGGCTGGAAGCTTTATGGAAAAACGGGCAATGGTTCCCAGCTTAGCAAAGATAGAATGCATAAGTTATCTCTCCAACAAGGATGGTTTGTTGGCTGGATACAAAAAGATAATCGAATTATTGTATTTGCCAATCATATTACAGATGACAGTAAGCAAGATGTTTATGCCAGCCTACGTGCTAAAGAAGAGGCAAAAGAAAAATTGATGCAAATAGTCCAAGATACCTTAAGTGAGCATTAAGTTTACATATACTCAAATGATTTGAAGAATGGGGACAATAAACAAGGGGTGAGCGAGCGGAGCGTAGTAAACCTACGTGAGTACGCGAATGCCCCGAAGTTTTACGTTCCAATTCTTCAAATCATTTGAGTATACCTTATACCTTTGTGGACATAATATACTATTGTGTCTGGAAATATTAGCTTGACGGCATCTATTAAATTAGCATAAAATTACAGTTTGTGAACGTAGGTTAGACTTTAGATGTGCAAGAAATTAAGGTGGCAATGTTAAAAAATATATTTAGATAATTGTCTAAAAAAGTTGTGATATAACTCCTAAATATGCTAACTAATCGCAAACACTCTTATTTTATTTGTTTCTTCTTGCTAGGGATAGTGGCGGGAGGAAATTTTTCATTAGTCTCATTTACTATTCATTACCAATTATCACAAGCAGGATATTCAACTGATATTATTGGTGTAATGTTTTTAACATCCATTCCATATTGCTTAAAACCAATATTGGCACCATTTATTGATAAATATTCCATGCCTATTATATGTCAGAAATTTGGTCAACGTCGTGGATGGGCACTAGCTGTGCAAGCATGTTTATTAGTTGCTATTAGTGGATTTTTAATTATAGCTCCCCCTGTTAACATAGCTATTACTGCCTTTCTAAATTTTACTATTTCTTGTTGTGCAGCAACTCAAGATATTATTTTAGATGCTTACCGTATAGAACGGGCTTCAACACAGGAAGATCTTTCAATTGCTACAACTTTTAATAGCACTGGCTTTCGCATAGGAGTACTTATTAATAGTACAGGGGCATTATATGTATCTTGCCTCTTTAATTGGCATTTGGTATATCTGTGTGCCTTTTTTATAACAATGGCTGCCCCGGTAATAATCTTATACATGCAAGAGCCTGCTACAAAAAAAACGGAACACATTTTTACTAATTTTATTTCATTTACCCAATATTCTCAAGTTATTGTTGATAGCTTACTAATATTAAAACGAAACCATCCAAATTGGATGTTCATTATGCTATTTATCTTTCTATACAAAGCAAGCGATTCAATTCCTATGGCAATGAGCTCTCCATTATTTATTGACTTGTCCTTTACCTCTCAAGAAATTGCCTCTATTTCAAAAACCTATGGATTCATACTAATGACCTTTGGGGTGATTATTAGCGGTATCTTAACCGCAAAAGTGGGAATATCCCGAAGTCTCCTAATATGTGGTAGTCTACAATTATTATCTCCCTTGATGCTGATGTTTTTATCTATGGTAGGTCATGATATAGTTATATTTACTATAACAATTACTGTACAGAATTTCTGTTGCGGACTTGGTAATACTGCTCTTACTATTTATTTTTCTAGTTTATGCAATAGCAAATTGATTGCCACACAATACTCAATTATTGCCTCTTTTAGTTCTTTCGTACGCATTATTTTATCCTGTTTATCTGGTATTTGTGCAAACTCTATGGATTGGTCTAATCTGTTTTTATTTACTACGTTATTTAGTATGTTGTTTGTATTAGCTTTTTTAAGGATGCATAAAATTTAAACGTACACAGATCATATTAGACCTCTTCGGAAACTCGCTTATGCTGAGGAATTTGAAGGAGACGCGGAACGCAGAACCGCAGCGTACTCTAATGTACGTGAGGATTCGAGTACCGCATCGACGTACAAATTACCAGCAGAAGTAGAGTTTCCGGAGAGGTCTATTATATTCTTATTCCAATAGTAGAGGTAGGAAGTAAAGATTCTATTCTTGAAATCTACTAAGTTATACTTTATACTAGTTCATTGTTGAATTTTGTAAAATAATAGAGAGAGTGTTATGGCTAGGATAACGATTGAAGATTGCATTGGAAAAATTCATGATAGGTTTGAGCTGGTAGCTCTAGCTGCTCAAAGAGCAAATGATATAAACTCTGGTAGTACAATGACTATTAGTAATGTTAAAGATGATAAGGCGACTGTGCTGGCATTACGTGAAATAGCTGCTGGTCATGTGACAGTTTCGATCCTAAAGACCCAGTTATTAAAACGCCTTCGAACAAAAAATAGAATCGATCCTATCGATGAAAAAAATACTGATTCTTCTACTGATACTGATACAGAAGACTTTGATTATTTACCAAGTGGTTCAGATCTTTGTGTTACAGAAGACTATTCTGATTTAGATGATCAAATATTTAATGATAATATCAGTGATAACGAACAAAAATGATTATTGGCATTGGTACAGATATAGTACAAATTCCAAGAATAGAGAGGATCTTAAGCCTATATGGTCAACGTTTTATAGACAGAATTCTTTCTAAAGAGGAAGTACAAAAGCTAACCTCTCTAAGTAGAGACCAGCATGGTTATTTTTTAGCAAAAAGATTTGCTGCGAAAGAAGCAGTTAGTAAAGCCCTTGGCGTTGGAATTGGCAGAAAATTACGATTTAAAGACATCTCTGTACTAAATGACACTTTAGGGAAGCCGTTTGTTTGTATCTGTTATCCTGAAAACCTAAACAAATTTGGACAGAACCTTGGGCATAACTTTGGACAAATTAAAATTCACTTATCTATTTCAGACGATTACCCAACTTCTATAGCGTTTGCAGTCATTACCTCTTAGATATTAGTAAAAGTGATTGAATTACTCACCTTACGCATAAACCTCGTGGCAATTTAGAAGTTGTGGAAAAATAACCGGTGTCATTGCGAGCTTACTATTACCCACATCTTTTAAAGCCATTATACTTGTACGTCATTGCGAGCGAACGTACGTGAGCGTGGCAATTCATTCCTGACCATTTTTTGGATTGCCGCGTCGCAGCTTTGCTGCTTCTCGCAATGACGCTTTGTGCTTTAACTTTTTTCCGTGAACGATTACAAAAATACTTGACATTTTAGAAAAACCAGATATAATTTCATGTGATATAGTTAGTTAATTTTTGTTAACTAATTACTAAAATCTCAACAAACAATTAATATGGAGTTATTTATGCCATCTTTCTTAGAAAATTATAATCAAATTCGTAAATCATGTATGTCTACTGGTAATCCAATTGCAGATTTGGTAGCAAATAGTATAAAAAAGGATTATTTTTATAAACATTTAGCTAAAGCCATAGGTGATGTACCTACTACGTACAATGACGACGTAAAGTGTGTGCTAGTTGCATTGCATATGACAGGGTTAGGAGGAAAAGGAGATGAATTACAGCATGTCTCAAATGCTACTAAAGCATTAGCAAATGGGTTAGATCCAAAAGAATTGCCATTGTTATATAAGAACGAAATAAAAAAACTAAGCAACGAAGCAAAAGGAAACATTATTGGGCAATGTCAAGATACTCCTCATACGGAATCAATTTTTAACTTTCTCTTTCCAGAATTTAATTACACAGTTGGAAATGACTACTCAGCAACTGGTGGCGATGGTAGCATCACGGCAGGTTATGATGCCGGTAGTGCAGAAGAACATGATGTAGGAATTTCTGGCAATGTACCATTTGGTCTTGATTAATTATCCGTCAAAAATGGATTGCTTCGACCTACTTGCGTGGTCTCGCTAATAGACTATAACACACTGTCATTGAGAGGAGCTACGCTAGTAGCGACGCGGCAATCCATCTCTGGTCACTTTTTGGATTGCCGCGTCGCCGTAAAGCGGCTCCTCGCAATGACATCCTGTACTTTAACCTTTTTTCCGTGAATGCTCACAAATAAGTTGCCTTTTTCTCTAATATTGGTTAGGATTCAACCTCTTTAGGCTAGGTAGCAAAGTGGTAATGCCGTGGACTGCAAATCCTCAATGCGCCGGTTCGATTCCGGCCCTGGCCTCCATCAAAAAAATATACTAATATGATGGAATTTATTGAACAATTCCTAGAAATGATGATAGCAGAGCGTGGAGTAGCTAATAATTCCATAGTTAGTTATAAATGTGATCTATTAGATTTTCAGAAATTCTTATTACAAAATAAATTATTAGAGCTAAATATTAAAGCTGAAAATATTAGAGATTGGGTCGAATATTTAGCAGAAAATGGCTTGCAAGCAAGATCAATTAACCGGAAGATATCAACTATAAAAAACTATTATGAATTTTTAATTAGTGAAAAGCATACCAATTATAATCCTACTTTGATGGTAGACCTACCAAAATATCAAACTAAACTTCCTGCTACATTATCGATTGATCAAATCAAAACTTTACTTTTATATTATGCTCAAGATAAAACCCCTGATTCCGTACGCCTAAAAGCAATGATTCATTTATTATATGCAAGTGGGTTACGTGTTTCTGAGCTTGTCAGTATCAGACTAACTGATATTTTAGTAAATCAAATATCCCAAAATATTAAAAGAATATTTTCTATAACTGGTAAGGGCAATAAAGAAAGAATGGTGATAATCAATGAACAGGCTGCCACTAGTCTGCTAGATTATTTAACTATTCGTAGTAAATTTATCAGCAAAAAACATCCAAAAAGTCAAATTTATTTATTTTGCTCTTCTTCCGCTAGTGGTCATATGACTAGACAGAATTTTGCAATTCTTTTAAAACAAGCAGCTATTAAGGCTGGGCTAAATGCAGATAATATCTCCCCACACACTTTACGCCACAGTTTTGCTAGCCATTTGCTAGAAGGTGGTGCAGATCTTAGAGTAATTCAAGAACTACTTGGGCATGCTGATATTAGTACTACCCAAATATACACCCATATCCAAACAAAACATCTAAAACTTGCCTTAGATCGTCATCCGCTTAAATCAGCTATAATCAAGTGAGCGTTCACGGAAAAAAAGTTAAAGTACAAGACGTCTATTAGCGAGGAGTACACAAACCTCAACCGTCATTGCGAGGAGGTGGAAGCTGACGAAGCAATCTACCTTCTGGCGTCATTGCGAGCGAACGTACGTGAGCGTGGCAATCCATGAAGCTTGTTATATGGATTGCTTCGTCGGTCTTATGACCTCCTCGCAATGACGCCTGGGAAAAGTACTCCCGTCATTGCCACGACCATTACATGGTCTCACAATGACATCTTGTACTTTTCTGCAATTTTTAAATTGCCACGGGGTTTTTATGTGTAAGGTGAGTTATTCTTTAGGATTTCTTCGCTATATATCTAAAAATGATTAGTTTTGTAGTATTTTAGCAATAGATTTATTATGCCAGTATGATACTGTAAGTCAGCTAAACCATAGATATATTGAACTTTTTTACCAATTAGAAATCCAATAATCTTTACAATAGATTCAATTTAAATTAATATAATCAAAGATTAAATATTAATTTAAATTAAACTTGTATATAATTTTCTGTAGTTTAATTACTAAGCAGTTGTAAATATATTATCATAAACTAGAAAATGGAGGCTATAAAATGCTAGAAAATAATTCAGATCAAGAAGATATATGGCGTAATGAATTAGGGGAAACATATGAAGAACAGGAGAGTCGTTTAGATCGTGAAGAATCTGTTAGAAAACGCAATGCCGTTATATTTGTTTTTATTCCTATGCTAATTGCATTTCTAACATTTACTTATTTTTTTC